>NZ_JBWAVA010000015.1:0-151808 GCF_056121505.1 Paenibacillus sp. LS-5
ACTTGCGTTAAAATCGCGACTTCCCCCTCGGGGGAAACTATGCTTCAAAGAGTTTACACAAAATTATTGACAGACCCTTATGTTCCGGACTGGTCTATTTATTAACTTTTTTTTTGAAAATGCTTATTCTAATACGCTCCCCATCAATAAAAAGATATCGCTGCTTGCAGCAAATCTTTCTCGTGATACAGGGGATTTAGACAATACATAGAAACCAGTTTTCTGATCTCCGCCCACATCTGAAGACTCGGTGTTACACATATCCGCTCATTATCACTTCAATACCAATATTGTCTACTAGAAGATCTCTAAGCGTAGGTGCTATTTTCACGGCACTATTAATATCCAAGTCACCAAACCCTACCATATACAAACCCAAACCACCTTCTCCTTCCAAATATATAATCACATTACCTCCTTCATCATCTCCGATCGCAAGTGATCTTGGAATATATTTTTGTATATGATAAGCTTCGTTCATCTCAATACAATCCACCGGACCCCATATTCGGATATACATTTCTTCTTTCACTTTAATTTCCACTTCGGTAGCGATACTTATAAATTCAATATAGTCAAAAGGAACCTCAATTGCTGAGTAATTAAGAAGTTTGTTGATTTCTTCCTTTTTTGCAGGAGATTCTCTGCTATCTATTGAATACATTGAACTTATTTCCTCAAAAATACTCATCTAGATCAATCCTTTCGAAAGGTACTTTAAGCTTTTCCAACATTTTATATTGCTGTTCCATTACCTTTTCTATTGTTTCTCTAGTGAATCCCGCAGCTTTAAAATCCTTTAAGGTATTTTGCAGCTCTTGTTGCAGAGTTGTACTCCACTTTCCCAGTTTTTCAGCAACTCTTGCATCTCTTCTTTCATTTTGTCTATTGGTGATCTCAGTATGCGGTAATTCTTTTTTGGTTTCTATAGTTACTGTGGGCGCTTTTCTATAATCATAGCCATACTGTTCTAGGTTCTCTTTTGCCCATTCTCCTTGTAAACCGTGATGTGATTCCAGTTTACCGCCATTCGGTCCCCTTCCTCTTGGTTTTGGTTGAGCTTCTTTATGTGTTTTGTTAAATAATATATAATTAGTTTCTTTTAAGTTTTCAAAATCAACCTTACTTTTATCTCCATCTGCCATCTTGGAGATAGCTTTCAGCTCTTCTTCTTTTAGTTTTTTAAGTTCACTATATTCGGCATCGCTGAGTCTGATAGGTTTCTTTCCAGCATCTTCAAGCTGCTTCAACTTTTGTTGGTCGACGTCCTTCATCGTCCCGTCAATCAGCAGTACCCAAGGATTAACCTCGCCATACAGACGAATATGCTTGCCCTTGCGCTCCAGCTTGAACCGCTTGAACTTGAACTTCTGCAGAATCCGGTCCACCAGACCCTGGAGCTTTTTGGCCCCCTTCATGAGCCCCTTTTGCAGGCTCTTGATCACAATTTTGCCGCCCCGGATGATCATGCTGCCGCTCTTGGATGCGAGCTTGGCTCCCGATTTCAGCAAGCTCTTGATGCCTTTGACTCCTGCACCTGCTACCTTCTTCGCACCAGTGGCTGCGGCTCCAACGCCTTTCTTCACGGCTTGTCCGGCTTTGTTCAACCCTTTGCCGATCGCCTTGAAGCCAAGCTCCATCGCCAGCTCCACGAGTCCCATCGCGAGGGCCGTTGCCAGCGCAATGGCCGCAGGCTCGATCATCTTCTGCCAACCCTGGCTCAGGTAGGTGCCAATATAGCCGGAGGCTTGGACAATAGTCTGGGCCACGGATTTAATCGCATCCGCTTGAAGATACATCGTGATCAGGTTGATGATCATCGGCAGGGCAGCCGTGATGGCTCCGCCGGTGATAATCTCAGCAGCCACGACACCAACCAAGATCCCTGCAAGGGCAGCCAAAAGCTTCAATCCATTACTCTTCTTCCATTTTATTACATAGGATTTAATCTGGTCAAACAGCATTTTCGCATTGCTCGCACAAAGTTTCGCGCCATCCTCTATTTTGCTGCCCAGGCTTTGATCCGCTTTTCCCGTATCGAATTCTGCCATGATGCTGTCCATGGTGGCCGGATCGCGGCTGCCGGAGAGCTGCTTGCTCTCCCCGTCCTTAAGGTTCGCTTCCTGCACCAGCGCCGGGTCCATCTCACCCGCTTCGACCGACTCCATTTCGATGTCGTCTGCGGTAAGCTTCTCGTCCGCTTGGCCGGATACCTTCGCCTGCTCCGCCGCCTTGCCGAGCGCCCCCATCCGTGCGAGTACATCCAGAAACGAAGCAATGAGCAGGTTGCCCAGGCTTGAGATTAACTTACTGTAGAAGTTCTGTACCGCAGCCAGCGCCTGATCCACCTTGGCGGCCAGGAAGTCCATGACCTGCGTGACTTTGGTTTTGAGCTTCTGTGCCAGCTGGTTGACGGCCTTCACGGCCTTATTGACGACGCCATCAATTTTGCTGCATATTTTGGCAGCGATGCCAGGGAATTTGGCAAACACCACGGAGACCAGCTTTTTCAGCAGCGCACCAAGTCCCTTGATTAGGTTGGTGATCAGCTTGCGGCCCAGTTCGATAATGCCCAGCACGGCTTGTTTGGCTTTTTCAAAAATGAACTTCACTGCTTTTCTAAGACCTTCGAAAATAAAGTTGACCGCTTTCTTGACAAGATCAACCACGGCTTCGAGCTTGTCCTTCACCCAGCCGAGGAAGCCGCCTTTTTTCTCTTCCTTGGCTTTCTCCTCTGCATGCTTGCCGTCGGCCTCCTTCTTGGCTTTACTGTAGGCCTGAGTGGCTTCCCGCTCCGCTTCGGACTGCTTCTTTTGCGCTTCCCGTTCTTTCTCGGTCCGGACGCTGTTGATCTCGCCCTTCATCTGCTGCGCGGCTGCTCCAGCCTGTCCGGCATAGTCGGCTTCGGCTGCATCCAGCTCGTTTTTCCATTCCGGCGCGGTTGTCTACTTCTCAAATTCCTAACGAATTTCGGACTATATTAGAGGGGCAAGTACTTGTTGGAATTTTTGAAAAACCGTAAGAAAACAAAGATAACAAAAAACAGGTCAATCATGGTAGTACCTGACCATAATCGACCTGTTCAATGTAACGCATTAGCGTTATTTAAGGTAAAAATCCAAGCATTGTCGTGCGTACAACCGAATTGACGAATCATTACTCGGATATTACATGGGTTAAGTGTGTTATTGGTTGAATGATGGGTTCATTCATCACCCACCCCCTCCAAAAAAATCGTTCTTTTCGTAATGGTATGCATTTATAACTGTAACATAGATGACCTTAGTTAACATTTGATATTTCCAATAATACACTAAGTTCGCCTAACTCTGTTAAATTTTTATTAGCTACATCAACAGGAATGTCTCTCATTAAAACAAAAGGAAGTTGCTTCGAGCCCTTCAATAAATCAAATAGACCCTTTTTAATATTAAAGACCTCTTGTATTTTTTTCAGATCAGTAGCCCCACCCATAAGCGGATTTACTAGAATAAGATCACAAAGTTGCTCATTATCCGCCTCATCCTCTTCTTCTAACAAATCAATGTTTATTGCCCCATTATTTATCCATTTTATAAAATCCTCACTGACTAATGAAGCGAATTCTGGATTCATAACTCCTGCATCTACTTGTAATAATTCAGTAGAGTCCTCATTTGCCGACATCAAGTAGAACTTGTCTCCGCCGTTACTCCCTACAGCTAAATAACCCTGAGCGTACTCTGAAACCTCATATGTCTGATTTCTTTCAATAATAATATCAGTACCAAAAATTGCGACACCTTCTTCTGTTTCAAAGCCGTTAGTCAATTTTAGAAGTTCCCTAAATACCTTAGGGAATTTCAAACCCATTTCTACCTCCACCTTGTTGATTTCATTTTCATCAACAACAGGATAAAGATTGAAACTTGACAAAGATTTTGAATTTATCATTTAAAGCCTCCTAGTCCATCAAAGAATCTGTATGCTTCCCCGATTACCTTTTTGGCAACTTTAGGGTCAACGCCAGCTTTAATCATTTCTCTATACGACTCATTAAATTCATGCACAATACTTGTATTAAAACCTTCAGTTCGTCTTCTTGCCCTTTGTAATGCTGATATAATAGCATGTGATTCACCTGATACTGATTTTAACAATAACGACGGTGCATTAGAACTACTATAATTCATTCCATTTCTCTTTGCCCAAAGCTTGGCCCATTCATCTTGTATTGCATGGTGAGCCTGTACCAGTCCATCTAATTTCGACGTACCGAATCCTGGAGCACGGTTCTTATTGGGACTCATTTTCTTGTAAGCATCTACATCGTTAGTACCATAGCCACCCTGTTTAAGTTTACTATTAGTTGATCTTTGTGGAAAACTAATTCCTGCTCTATCATTAATATTGGCATGAAGTTGTTCAGAACTTAATTTCCCGTACTTCTCCCTTAAATACTCTGCTCTACTTTCACCCGCCCCCTCAACGCTTTTAAAATCAATCTTACTTTTATCTCCATCTGCATTCTTAGAAATCTTTATAAGTTCTGTATCTTCAAGCTTATTGAGTTTACTATATTCCGCATCGCTAAGCTTGATCGGCTTCTTTCCATCAAGCTCTAGATTTTTCAATTCCTTTTCCAGCTGCTTCTCATCGACGTCCTTCATCGTCCCGTCAATCAACAGCACCCAAGGATTAACCTCGCCATACAGACGGATATGCTTACCCTTGCGCTCCAACTTGAACCGCTTGAACTTGAACTTCTGCAGAATCCGGTCCACCAGACCCTGGAGCTTTTTGGCCCCCTTCATGAGCCCCTTTTGCAGGCTCTTGATCACGATTTTGCCATTTCGGATGATCATGCTGCCGCTCTTGGATGCGAGCTTGGCTCCGGGAAAAATACAAAACTAAGCCACTCTATGTGAGTTACGCAAGAGTGGCTTAGTTATTACAACATATGGTCTGTTATTTTAAAGTACTCGATGTCCATAAAAATACTTAGACCCGATTTCCCATTCCATTTTTGAAATTATATCAACATAGTTGTAAACATCTCCAAGCTGATCAGCATCAACGATTGTATCATATTGAACAGGACATTTTACTCCGCTCCAAATTGAGAGTAATGATGGAATTACATTGGTTTGAATAGGAATTGTATTATTTAAAGATATAACTGATTTCTCAATAATCTTTTTAGCTAGAGATCCGGGAAAAGCCGGTTCTCCATAGTAATAGTAGTTATCCAGTTCTACTCTTTTAATATAATCAAGATAAAAATTTCCGATCTCATCGACAGGTGCGTCCTCGGTTAGTTCATCTGAATAATTAAGAAAAATATCCAATGAATTTCTAATCGTTCCTTCTACGTTTGTATCCTCCCATTCCTCTAGCATTGCCAGTAGATAAGGAACGGCCTCATAAGATAAAGTGTACAAAGCACTTGCTGCAAAAGTATCAGCATTGTATTCAGATAAGTCCGAAAGAAACAGCAAATTTTCACTTTTCAATAGATCTTTATGTGACGCTACTGAACAAAACAACCGAATGCACAAGTTCATTATGTTTTCGTCTTTAGTAGTATTCATAATTTGTAACATCTTTTCCTTAACTGTAAAATCACCTAATTTCAATAAATCAATTATTAACAACATGTTATCATGTTCTGTCGTTGCTTGTTTTAGAGAATTCTTCAAAGAAGCGATATCATCACTGGAATTCTTTTCTCCATACCAATTGCTCTTTATCAAATTGTTAGATTGGCCCATTTTCTAGTCTCCTATTTTATTATCTCAAACCGGAATCTCTTTGCCACTTTAAGACTTTATTCTGAAAAACCGTAGCTTCAGTATGGTTAGGATTGTTTCCAAAAAGATAGATTCCACTTTCTGTCTGATGAACCTTTAATATCTTCGCCTTTTCTTTACCCAATCCTTTTTCATGATAGAAATCTAGATCCAGGTCAGAAAGTTCTTTTTTCTTAATCGTTGATTCACCAGTAAATTGGATGTTGTCTTGAATATTTTCTCCGCCAAAAGCCAACCCTTCTCATCGATTTGTCTGGATTTGGGAACCAATCTGGATGTTCTCTTAACTGCTTCGTCATAATGATTATTCATGTAGAAAAGTTCTGTACTGTTCCGAGAGACTTATTCCATGTTCGACTCAAAAATCTCAATTTCTTCAAAAGATATAGGTCCATTAGATTCAATAATCCGCGTTATAATTGCATTCTCCTATCTATTTTTTCACTTTTCCCCTTAACTTTTGACACTCCACTACTATGGGTAAATTCTTGATGGACTCTCCGGTCTACTAATATCATTGTTTCTCCATACTTTCTGTAACTAGCAATGAGTAGGTTGCCGAGGCTTAAGATTAACTTACTGTAGAAGTTCTGTACCGCAGCCAGCGCCTGATCCACCTTAGCGGCCAGGAAGTTCATGACCTGCGTATCTTTGGTTTTGAGCTTCTGGGCCAGTTGATTGATCGCCTTCACGGCCTTGTTGACGATGCCGTCTATTTTGCTGCATATTTTGGCGGCTATGCCAGGGAATAAGGCAAATACCTTTGAAACCGTAAGCGTCAAACAACCCACATCTTGACACCAAGATGTGGGCTATTTGACGCTTGCATTCCAACTGTGTGAGAGAGGGGATTTTTGAGGAGAGTTACTATTAGGAATAGTCAAAAATAAAACAACCAGGTACAATTACACCCGGGTAGGGTAACTGGTTATAATAACTAGTGCCATGTCCAATTTAAATTCCACCGCCTCCATTAATAGCGAGGTGTTACCCTGGGAATCCGAACTTAACTAAAACTAGAAATCAGTCGATTGGCAATTCACCACCGAGCAGACCCGCGGTAAGTCAGAGTATTTATATACCGAATTCTCATCTATTTTTGACACTAGTCTTCTTCCCAGTTCGCTTTAGCATCATTAAATCTATTGAATAAAAAATCATGAAAATTGTTTGCTCTTTTCCCATTCAACCCCGAAACTCTATCCCAAGAAATTATTGAACACTCCCCATTCGAGACATCAGTGGTATCAAGACAATAAAAAAATTCTTCACAGTCCTCAATAACAATATATTCATATGGCATCCCAAAACCTCGAAGTTTTTCTGTTTTTAAAACAACTGAAGGAGAAGATTTACCGCAACCAAGTATGTCTACACCAAACAGGCCACCTGAACCATAATTATTCAAAAACCATCTGTAGCTTTGTGGAAATTCTACATCTAATGCTTTTTCTATACTTTTAATTGCATCCTCAGATATACCACCTGTAAAATCATTTTCGTCAGAGTGCACGTTAATAAAACTCCTTAACTTTTCGAAATTCAATTTGTATCCCTCCAAGTAATAGAATCTGCTTACTCAATTGCTGTAATTCCCTTAGCTCTCATTCTCCAATATTTTGCCCTAAAATTATTATACTGTTTCTCCAATACAGGATTATTCCTAAAGCTACCACCATTTTCAACTAGTACATGTAATATTTTACTATATTCATCATGTAAACTAGCAGGTAATTCTACCATAGGTCCAGGTTCTAATTGAATAGTATGATGAAGCTCGATCTTGGTACCATCTTTCCAATATGGAGGTCTGCCCTTTTTCATTAATTGAAGGTTAGTAAGTCCAGTTTCAGGGTCCACTTGTGCCCAATTAATGTCCCCTCTTTGATATATACGTCTACTAATATCTTTGACCTGCCCGTCAACCCTTGTTGTCCCATTGAATTCAACCGGAGTATAAGTACTTCTTGATCTCTTAATACTAGCTAGATCTAACTTACCGCCATTGACAACTACATTCTTATAAATATCTGCTCTTTGTGCAATTTCTAAGTCATTAAATTTTTCAAACTCTTCATCACTAAGCTTGATTGGCTTCTTGCCATCGAGTTCTAGTTTCTTTAATTCCTTTTCGAGATTCTGCTCTTTGATGTCCCGCAGTTCCCCGTCAATCAACAGCACCCAAGGATTAACCTCGCCATACAGACGGATATGCTTACCCTTGCGCTCCAGCTTGAACCGCTTGAACTTGAACTTCTGCAGAATCCGGTCCACCTGACCCTGGAGCTTTTTGGCCCCCTTCATGAGCGCTTTTGCAGGCTCTTGATCACGATTTTGCCATTACGGATGATCATGCGGTTATAAGAAGAAAAGGATGATAAAAACAGGCCAGTCCGTTGATTATGTTCCGGACTGACCTGTTTATTAACTATTCTTTGAAAATACTTATTGTTATACGCCGCCATCAATAAAAAGATATAGATAGGTTGCTTGCAGCAAATCTTCCCCGCGATACAGGGAATTTAAACAATACATAGAAACCAGTTTTCTGATCTCCGCCCACATCTGAAGACTCGGTGTTACACATATCCGCTCATTATTTTTGACAGATCCAACATCGGCTCTGGATCTCTGCCTTGCCCTTCTACATCAAGGCTAACCTACCGATTTCAAGCTGCGAAAGTTGAGTTAGTTACCTTATCTAATTATTTTCTAGTGTTTCAAGATATCTTTCATAAATCTGCCTAGCACGTTTTTTTTCTTTAGGTGGCTCTACCCTCAAATATTTGAATCTCCAAATCACTTGCCTCTCGAAATCATCAACATCAGACAAATCTTCATAGTCATAATCAATTTTAAATTCACCAGTGCTATCTAGTATAAAGGTTAGCCTCTTCCAAACATTTTCATTATTTCGTACAAACTCATTCCATAACTCTTCAAAACAATCTGATAGTTTATATCTTAAATTATCTAAATATTCTTCCTCAATCTCAAATAAGTCTGTTATCTCAAGAACATACACTGGCTTATCTTTTCCTTCAGGGTAATAGTAAAAATCAACCTTGCTTACATCTTCTTGAACTTCCGCATAAACGAAAACTTTATTCCATTCCTCGGGAATTATGTCATTTACTATTCCTGCAATCTGTTGGTATATTTCTGCCATCTTCTCAGTTTCCACGACTATATGCCTCCTGGTTTATTTTCAAATTTGATAGGGGTTTGCATAATCCCATCTATCGAATATTTAATCTCAAAACTTACAGGTCTTTGAGAATCCCCACTATAAATAGGTTTTATTTTTACCAACACCTCCTCTTTATTGTCTATAGCCTTCGCCCATGAGTTTTCAAGTTTCTTCCATTCGCCCTTGTTAAGATTACCATTCATTGGTACAAGATTATCAAGACTACCGGAGCCATCAAATATACTTGCGATCAAGTGTCCACCCTCGTCATCAATCAATCTATCTTCACGGCCTGCTACCTTTTGAGCGTGATTACCTGATTCACCTTGGCGGCCAGGAAGGTCCATGACCTGTGTGACTTTGGTTTTGAGCTTCTGTGCCAGTTGGTTGACCGCCTTCACGGCCTTGTTGACGACGCCGTCGATTTTGCTGCATATTTTGGCAGCGATGCCAGGGAATTTGGCAAACACCACGGAGATAAGCTTGCGGCCCAGTTCGATAATGCCCAGCACAGCTTGTTTGGCTTTTTCAAAAATGAACTTCACTGCTTTGCGGAGGCCCTCGAAAATAAAGTTGACCGCTTTCTTGACAAGATCGACCACGGCTTCGAGTTTGTCCTTCACCCAGCCGAGGAAGCCGCCTTTTTTCTCTTCCTTTGCTTTCTCTTCTGCATGCTTGCCGTCGGCATCCTTCTTGGCTTTGCTGTAGGCCTGAGTGGCTTCCCGCTCCGCTTCAGACTGCTTTTTCTGCGCTTCCCGTTCTTTTTCGGTCCGGACGCTGTTGATCTCGCCTTTTTTCTGCTGCGCTGCCGCTCCAGCCTGTCCGGCATAGTCGGCTTCGGCTGCATCCAGCTCGTTTTTCCATTTCCCGCGCAGGTTGTCGACTTCCGCCTTGGCTCCCGCCTGCTGGCTAAGCTGCTTGTTCTTGGCATCGGCTTCCGCCTGCTGGATCTGGGCATGGCTGTCTGCTTTGGAGATCAGCACCTTGCTGTCAAATTTCGCTTTTTCCTTGCTGTATTCCGCCTGCTTGGCACCGAGCTGCTTCTTCATTTCTGGGGCAAGGCGACTCGCCTTAAAGTAACCGTACCTGTTATGTTGGCTGGTCATACCAGATTTCTTTCTGCACCGTAATCACCGTTGCGAGGGCGTTTAACTGGGAGACAAAGTCCTATTCCTTGCATAAAACCTATACTATAGTTGTTGTGCTATCTATCTTGAAAGATGCATTTTCTATTTCTCAGCATCACTATCGTTATATAGTATTCTACATAGCGAGTAATTTTAATAACCGCTAGATGACAAAAGATAAAAAAAACAGGTCAACCATGGCAGTATCTTCCATAATTGATCTGTTTTATGTAACGCTTTATTTAGTTTCATTATTGTGTGTACAAATATCTTTATAGGGTAATCCGTATTAAATTGTTTCTCAAGAAATCTCCCTTCTTTCTCTCCTAGTTCGATAATATTGTTACCTCGCAATGCTTTAAGTTATAAGTTTTGAATACTTCAAATGCCTTTTCTGAGACGACTAAATATTTTTTGGGGGTTATACAAATATCTTCTCCAGACCATCCAGAAAATTGCGCTCCTTCAATAATAATATTTCCTAAAGGAATTAGCCGCTTAAATGTTGGTAGTTCTCTATTGGGATATAATTCTATAAATTCATCCGTCAAAGATACTTCCATTTCCTCTAAATGAAACCCTGTAATGTTAGACATAATTAGTGATTGTCCAAGTAGCTCTGACACAATGTAACATGGAGTTGATTCTAAAAGTTCATCACCTAGCCACCCATGAAACTCATAATGCAAGCGACTAACTGAGTTGTCATTATTAAATAGAGTCTTTTCTCCCAACTCACCAGCCACTTCAGGTTCTAACATATATAATTTCATTTTGAACAACTCTCTTTCCTACTGAATAGGTGGATTAAATAAATGGCCGTATATACTATCAATAATTTTTGCTTGATGTATTATTTGCTCTTTTGTAGCATTTGGATTTTCCTTATAAAACCTATTCCATTCAATTCTTATTTTAGATAGATGTACGTCACTATTAATTTCTTTCGGTATGCCTCTTAAGTTATTGTAATCATGCATTTCAACCTCAGTGAACAGTCCCTTATATTCAGGTTTTCTCAGAACTTGCTGTTCAATAGAATGGTGAACCACTACATCTCCTTCTAGTTCTGGATGTTTTTCAAAAAACACTTTTTTATAATCAAACTTCAACTTAATACTATTAAAATCTATTTTACTTTTATCTCCATCGGCTTTCTTAGAGATATTTGCTCTTTTTTTATCTTTTAAGCTACTTAGTTTGTCAAACTCCGCATCGCTAAGCTTGATCGGCTTCTTGCCCTCAAGTTCTAGATCTTTCAATTCCTTTTCAAGCTGCTTCTCATCGACGTCCTTCATCGTCCCGTCAATCAACAGCACCCAAGGATTAACCTCGCCATACAGACGGATATGCTTACCCTTGCGCTCCAGCTTGAACCGCTTGAACTTGAACTTCTGCAGAATCCGGTCTACCAGACCCTGGAGCTTTTTGGCCCCCTTCATGAACCCTTTTTGCAGGCTCTTAATCACGATTTTGCCGTTACGTATGATCATGCTGCCGCTCTTGGATGCAAGCTTGGCTCCGGTTTTCAACAGGCTCTTGATGCCTTTGACTCCTGCACCTGCTACCTTCTTCGCACCAGTGGCCGCAGCTCCAACGCCTTTCTTCGCGGCTTGTCCGGCTTTGTTCAGCCCTTTGCCGATCGCCTTGAAGCCAAGCTCCATCGCTAGTTCCACGAGTCCCATCGCTAGGGCCGTTGCCAGCGCAATGGCGGCCGGCTCGATCATCTTCTGCCAACCCTGGCTTAGGTAGGTGCCAATATAGCCGGAGGCTTGGACAATAGTCTGTGCGACGGATTTAATCGCATCCGCTTGCAAATACATCGTGATCAGGTTGATAATCATCGGAAGTGCAGCTGTGATCGCCCCGCCTGTGATGATCTCTGCAGCCACGACACCAACCAAAATGCCTGCAATGGCAGCCAAAAGCTTCAATCCATTACTCTTCATCCATTTTATTACATATGATTTAATCTGGTCAAACAGCATTTTCGCATTGCTCGCACGAAGTTTCGCGCCATCGGCAATTTTGCTGCCCAGGCTTTGATCCGCTTTTCCGGTATCGAATTCTCCCATGATGCTGTCCATGGTGGCCGGATCGCGGCTGCCGGAGAGCTGCTTGCTCTCCCCGTCCTTAAGGTTCGCTTCCTGCACCAGCGCCGGGTCCATCTCACCCGCTTCGACCGACTCCATTTCGATGTCGTCTGCGGTAAGCTTCTCGTCCGCTTGACCGGATGCCTGCGCCTGCTCTGCCGCTCCGCCTTCTGCCGCTCCTGCCCCCATAGGCTTGGAGATGTCTACTCCCAGCAGATACTCCCACATCTTGCCTTCCAAATGACTGAGCGCACGTTTCGCTGCCTTGCCGAGCGCCCCGATCCGGGCGAGCACATCCAGAAACGTAGCAATAAGCAAGTTGCCCAGGCTTGAGATTAGCTTGGTATAGAAGTTCTGTACCGCACCCAGCGCCTGGTCCACCTTGGCGGCCAGGAAGTCCATGACCTGCGTGACTTTGGTTTTGAGCTTCTGTGCCAGCTGGTTGACGGCCTTCACGGCCTTGTTGACGACGCCGTCGATTTTGCTGCATATTTTGGCGGCGATGCCTGGGAATTTGGCAAATACCACGGAGACCAGCTTTTTCAGCAGCGCACCAAGTCCCTTGATTAGGTTGGTGATCAGCTTGTGGCCCAGCTCTATAATGCCCAGCACAGCTTGTTTGGCTTTTTCAAAAATGAACTTCACTGCTTTGCGGAGACCCTCGAAAATAAAGTTGACCGCTTTCTTGACCACATCGACCACGGCTTCGAGTTTGTCCTTCACCCAGCCGAGGAAGCCGCCTTTTTTCTCTTCCTTTGCTTTCTCTTCTGCATGCTTGCCGTCGGCACCCTACTTGGCTTTGCTGTAGGCCTGAGTGGCTTCCCGCTCCGCTTCAGACTGCTTTTTCTGCGCTTCCCGTTCTTTTTCGGTCCGGACGCTGTTGATCTCGCCTTTTTTCTGCTGCGCTGCCGCTCCAGCCTGTCTGGCATAGTCGGCTTCGGCTGCATCCAGCTCGTTTTTCCATTCCCCGCGCAGGTTGTCGACTTCCACCTTGGCTCCGGCCTGCTGGCTGAGCTGTTGTTCTTGGCATCGGCTTCCGCCTGCTGAATTTGGGCATGGCTGTCTGCTTTGGAGATCTAACATTACCTGTTATGTTGGCTGGTCATACCAGATTTCTTTCTGCACCGTAATCATCGTTGGGAGAATCGTTTAACTGATGGACAAAGTCGTATTCCTTGCATAAAACCTATACTATAATTGCCGTACTATCCATCTTGAATGATGCACTTTCTCTTTCTCAGCATAACTATATGGTATTCTACAGTTGCGAGTAATTTTAATAACTGCAAGCTAGATGACAAAGGCTATAAAAAAACAGGTCAATAATGGTAGTATCTGACCATAACTGACCTGTTTCATGTAACGCTTTAGCATTATTTAAGTTATAAATAATCCAGCATTTTTGTGCGTACAAATATCTTTATACTGTGTTGCATGGGTTTTACATGTTAAAGACTGACTGACTGAATAAGTGATTGGTTCATTCAGTACGAGTTGAGTAATTCATATTAATGATTCTTGCTTTTTATTTCCTCAAACCATTCATCAGCAATATTATGAGCCGTTTTAATATCATCATGAGTATATACTAATTCATACTTGTATTCTGCTTGAACCTTGCCACTCTGAACATCATATATTATTTTCATCTCAGTTGGCATGTCTCTTTCATATTCCTTGCACAATTTTTTAATATTGATAATACTCTCATTTATGATATCCAATACCATAAACATACGTTCCGAGGACACATCATATTTTCCATCCCCATTTTCCAATGCATCATTGACTTTGTGACACTCAAGATACTTATTATTAATTAAATAAAAGAAATTGCTTGACACCACACCTTCTTCAATTGAAGCGTAAATAAATACCTTATCAGCTCTATCTTCAACATACTCCATACATATGGATACCATATCTGCTTGTAATTCACTAAATATCTCTTCAAATTCCTTCATACTGATTTCCACTCCCTTTTAATTATTTTCAAAAACATTAATGCCCGGCTTCCCATCAATAGTATATTTAACAATGAATTTATCTGGCCGTATACCTTCTTCAGAGTATATCATTTCAACATTAACTGTTACTTTTTTGGGAGGAGTTTCTTTTAATGCATCAGCCCACAAATTTTCGATTTTCTTAAATTGTTTCTGATTAACATCTGATAATTGAGATACCAAATTATCAATTTTAGGTGAGCCTCCAAACCTATCACCTGCTAAATGTCCTGCATCGTCTTTACCTTTTATTTTACCAGGTGTATTTTTGCTATGCGGCAATCTTTCTTTTCTCTTTGTTAATTGTAAATTCTCAGTTTCAAATTTAGAAAGCCTACCTAAACTATCTGTTTCATAAAAATAATCATACTCTCCCGTTTTATACCTAATATTAGGATTTAACTTATTTTTCCTTCCGTTTGTATATTGTTCCCCTTTGCCAACTAATGTTTTATCTTTACTTACTGAACCATCTTTAACCGTCCCCTCAACGCTATTAAAATCAATCTTACTCTTATCTCCATCTGCATTCTTGGAGATTTCCGCTCTCTTTTCAATGTCAATTTTATTAAGCTTACTATATTCCGCATCGCTAAGCTTGATCGGCTTCTTGCCCTCAAGTTCTAGATTTTTCAATTCCTTTTCCAACTGCTTCTCATCGACGTCCTTCATCGTCCCGTCAATCAGCAGCACCCAAGGATTAACCTCGCCATACAGACGGATATGCTTACCCTTGCGCTCCAGCTTGAACCGCTTGAACTTGAACTTCTGCAGAATCCGGTCTACCAGACCCTGGAGCTTTTTGGCCCCCTTCATGAGCCCCTTTTGTAGGCTCTTGATCACAATTTTGCCGCCCCGGATGATCATGCTGCCGCTCTTGGATGCGAGCTTGGCTCCCGATTTCAGCAAGCTCTTGATGCCTTTGACTCCTGCACCTGCTACCTTCTTCGCACCAGTGGCTGCGGCTCCAACGCCTTTCTTCACGGCTTGTCCGGCTTTGTTCAACCCTTTGCCGATGGCCTTGAAGCCAAGCTCCATCGCAAGCTCCACGAGTCCCATCGCGAGTGCGGTTGCCAGCGCAATGGCGGCCGGCTCGATCATCTTCTGCCAACCCTGGCTTAGGTAGGTGCCAATATAGCCGGAGGCTTGGACAATAGTCTGCGCGACGGATTTAATCGCATCCGCTTGCAAATACATCGTGATCAGGTTGATAATCATCGGAAGTGCAGCGGTAATGGCCCCGCCTGTGATGATCTCTGCAGCCACGACACCTACCAAGATGCCTGCAATGGCAGCCAAAAGCTTCAATCCATTACTCTTCATCCATTTTATTACATATGATTTAATCTGGTCAAACAGCATTTTCGCATTGCTCGCACGAAGTTTCGCGCCGTCGGCTATTTTGCCGCCCAGGCTTTGATCTACTTTTCCGGTATCGAATTCTGCCATGATGCTGTCCATGGTGGCCGGATCGCGGCTGCCGGAGAGCTGCTTGCTCTCCCCGTCCTTAAGGTTCGCTTCCTGCACCAGCGCCGGGTCCATCTCACCCGCTTCGACCGACTCCATTTCGATGTCGTCTGCGGTAAGCTTCTCGTCTGCTTGAGGCTGACCGCTGTCCTGCGCCTGCTCCGCTGCCCCACCTTGTGCCGCTCCTGCTCCCATGGGCTTGGAGATGTCTACTCCCAGCAGATACTCCCACATCTTACCTTCCAAATGACTGAGTGAACGCTTGGCCGCTTTACCGAGCGCCCCCATCCGTGCGAGCACATCCAAAAACGTAGCAATGAGCAGGTTGCCCAGGCTTGAGATTAACTTACTGTAGAAGTTCTGTACCGCAGCCAGCGCCTGATCCACCTTGGCGGCCAGGAAGTCCATGACCTGCGTGACTTTGGTTTTGAGCTTCTGTGCCAGCTGGTTGACGGCCTTCACGGCCTTGTTGACGACGCCGTCGATTTTGCTGCATATTTTGGCGGCGATGCCCGGGAATTTGGCAAACACTACCTTGACCAGATTTTTGAGTAGCGTGCCCAGCCCCTTGATCAGATTGGTGATCAGCTTGCGGCCCAGTTCGATGATGCCCAGCACGGCTTGTTTGGCTTTTTCAAAAATAAACTTGACTGCTTTGCGGAGGCCCTCAAAAATAAAGTTGACCGCTTTCTTGACCAAATCGACCACGGCTTCGAGCTTGTCCTTCACCCAGCCGAGGAAGCCGCCTTTCTTCTCTTCCTTGGCTTTCTCCTCTGCATGCTTGCCGTCGGCCTCCTTCTTGGCTTTACTGTAGGCCTGAGTGGCTTCCCGCTCCGCTTCGGACTGTTTCTTTTGCGCTTCCCGTTCTTTCTCGGTCCGGACGCTGTTGATCTCGCCCTTCTTCTGCTGCGCTGCCGCTCCAGCCTGTCCGGCATAGTCGGCTTCGGCTGCATCCAGTTCGTTTTTCCATTCCCCGCGCAGGTTGTCGACTTCCGCCTTGGCCCCGGCCTGCTGGCTGAGCTGCTTGTTCTTGGCATCGGCTTCCGCCTGCTGGATCTGGGCGTGGCTGTCTGCTTTGGAGATCAGCACCTTGCTGTCAAATTTCGCTTTTTCCTTGCTGTATTCCGCCTGCTTGGCACCCAGCTGCTTCTTCATTTCTGGGGCAAGGCTGCGGTTCAGCCCCGCCGTCATGTCCGCAGGCACTCCCAGTGCAGGGAGCTTCTTGGCTCCGGGTGCATTCCCGCCCTGCAGCTCTGCGGAAGTCTTTAGCGTGGAGCCGTCCGGCTCGGGATAAATGTCATTTTCACCAAACGGAGTGTGGATCTGGCCCATCTCCGCCTGTTTGGCTGCCCCTACCTGCTGAGAGGCTTCCCGATTGAAGCCTTCGATCTGGGATGGATCCACCTCACCGGTCATGCTGATGCCCGGAGGCTGCGCCGCAGCGGACCGGATCTCACCCATGATGGCTTCGGGATTACCTTCGGAGCCGGAAGATCCGATGTTCATCCGCTCCAGGTTGCCTGTAGTCGCAGTCCCACCAGTACGCTCGCTTTTGTATCCCTCCGGAGCGGAGTGTTTCAGTGGCGCTGGCTTTTTCCGGGCTTGAAAGACTTTGCCTTTCAGCCCTGTTGGGGCAGGAATGGTCGGAAGCCCCTGCCGGGTTTTCTGCTTCTGCTTCGCGAAAGCCCCAGCAGAAACATCCACCGCCTGAGCGTAGGCGTCCCCCATCTCCGTCGGCTGAACCCGGATCAGCTGATCGAGAATCTGTCCCGGATCCTCCCCGTGAATATTCACCTTCTTGGCCTTGGCCGGCTCTTCCTTTCTGTCTCCGGCCAAAGCGCCCAACGCATCTCCGAGCGAAGGTTCCTTCGCGGCTACTTTTGGTGCAGGTTCCCCCGAAGCTTCCTTACCCGGCTTCGATTCCTTATCTGATTTGGCCTCCTTGCCTTCCTTGGACTCTTGGCCTTCCTTAGCATCCGCCGACTGTTCTTTTCCATCCTCCTTAGCCTTCGAACCCATTGCCGGTTCTTCATCTGGCTGATGAGCTTCTACCTTCTCTTTACCTGCCAGCTGCCCTACATCCGCCTTACCCTTGCTAACTTCTTGGCTGGAAGAAGAAGTGCCCGCCAAGGATTTGACCCACGTTTTGAGTGTAGTGGCAGTCTTTGCTCGAATGCCGGACTTTTCATTCTGCTCGGCCTTCGGCTCAGTCTGAGCGCTGACGGGTTGTGCCGTTAGTGTAGGTTCTTGCACCTGAGGCTGCTGCTTACTTGCAGATGGCTCCGTAGTGGCTGAAGGTGCCAATGGATCCGTTTCCGGAGAAGCAGGCTGCTGCTCAGTCCGGGAATCTCCCGCAATCCCCTGCCCTTGCTCACCCTGCTTCGTACCTGCTGCCTCACTTGTCTGACTACCTTCCTTGCTCTCCTTCAAACTGGATAACAAGTGAACCACGGCACGGTTGCCGAGGGTACGCTGGAGCGCCAGCTTGTCTTCCCGGCTTAAAGAGGCCGGGTTCTGCCGGATACGCCGGATGATCTCCACCGGGTCTGGCAGCTTGGCCGTTGCCGGCTTCACAAAATTCGATGGTTTGCTATATGGTTGATGGCTGCCCGAAGTGTTCTCTTTGTCCTTGCTTACGGTTGCATGGGTCTGCAAACGGATTCCCCCTCTGTAAAAAAATTGCTCCTATAGATAAAGTAAAATCCATAGCGCTTTTTACAGCCGGAAGGGAAAATAAATCTATCGCCCGCCCCTCTCCACCACAATCCGCAACCGTTCAAAATGAATGAATCCATGGCCGGATGAAAATCATCTTTTTCAAAACAACAAAAAAAGAGCATAAAACAGAGCCGTTAAGCACTCCACTCTATACCCTTCTGAATCCTATCCTATGATTGATTACAATTACGACAAGCAGTACTTCACAAGTGCATCGCGCACGCCATGATTGTTATTGGTTCCTGTAATCGCGTCCGCTGCCGCCTTAACCTCAAGCGGTGAGTTATCCATGGCAATGCCGAGACCAGCGTATGTAAGCATGGAAATATCATTATAGTAATTCCCGATGGACAGAACATCCTCTTGAGCAATTCCCAGCTGTGCGGCCAGATTCATCAGCGCGTTACCCTTGGAGGCTTCAGGATGCATTAAATCTACGAAAAACTCCCCACTACGCACAATATTATACTGCTGAGTCCAGGTGCTCCATTCCCGCTGAGCTTCATCCAAAATATCCGATTTGGTAAAGACCGTAAACTTGACAACCGGCTCGTGAAAATCTTCCCAGGCAGGGAGCGTTGCAGGTGTCACCCGAAAATGCTCGTACATATGATTAGCTTCCCCGGTCAGATTTGCTACATTGTCTACGTACATATCAAAGGCAGTATTCACATCATAATGAATATCATGTGCGCGGCAGTACTCAATATACGGGTCCAAACCGCGGGCATCTAGTCCATAGATATGCAGGACCTCACGGTCCTCCACACGCACCGTAGCCGCTCCATTATGTCCAAGTACATACCCGGAAAGTCCCATCTCCTCCATTAAAGGAATCGAATTCTGCGGACTGCGCCCTGTGCACAGAACGATAAGACCACCCTGCCTTGTCACTTCGGCGATAGCCTCCTTATTTTCGGAGCTCAACTGGTGATCGTCATTCAGCAGTGTACCATCCACATCCAGTGCAATCAGCTTGTATTTCATACCCCACCATCCTTGTCTGTCTTTATCTGTATCATTTAAGCCTCAGCTTCCCTGTTACTGAGCAAAGCCAGTTCTTCAGCAGTCAATTCCCGGCAGGCACCGGGTGCTAATTGCTCATCCAGCTTCAGCGCACCCATGGAAACCCGCTTCAAGAAAATCACCTTTTTGCCCACCGCCAGAAACATCCTCTTCACCTGATGAAATTTCCCCTCGGTGATTGTCAATGAAATCTGAGAGAGGGTTGTGCTACCGCGTTCTCTTCCCAAAATAGTAAGCTGTGCAGGCAAAGTCACATAACCATCTTCAAGCTCAACACCAACGGCAAAAGCTGCCACATCTGCAGCATCCACCTCACCCTCAACCGTAGCCTCATAGGTCTTCGGTACATGTTTGCGGGGGGAGAGCAGCTCATGGGCTAGCTGTCCATCATTGGTGAGCAGCAACAAACCTACCGTATCCTTATCCAGTCTGCCCACCGGAAATGGTTCAAACTGCACATATTCCTGCTTAAGCAGATCCAGCACTGTGCGATCCCGCTTGTCTTCTGTAGCAGATAATACGCCAGGTGGCTTATTCATCATCAGATAGATGAACTCCCGGTAAAATACAGGCTCACCGCCCACTTCAATTCTGTCCGTGTGCGGATCAACATGGAAGCCGCTGTCCTTAATCACGGCTCCGTTCACGGTGATCAGTCCTTGCTTAGCCTGTTTGCGGATATCACTCCGTGAACCCCTCCCCATATGGGACAGCACTTTATCGATCCGTTGTTTTTTAGCTGAACCTCCTGCTGTACTCATCCTATGTCCACCTCCAGCCTGCGGGATATTCATTCTTCAGCATGCCGTCCTGCCATTTGCCCCAGCCAGCGCTATAGCCGTCGATACAGACAAGCACATAACCTTTGGAGGTGTTGCCGGCTCGTACCGTTAGGCGTTCCTCAGGGATCAACAGAGTCTCCCCTTTCAGATAGGAGACCGCTTCGCCGCTACCGCTGGACAATGAGAGGCTCCGGGTACTTTCTAGGGGATGCAACGCGGTAGCGAGGGGATGTCCGGGAATAAATCTTCCGCTGCGGATATGGCCTACATACCAGCCGGGACGAATCGTCTTCAGGCCGTCCAGTGCAGCCTTTGGTAACGGTGAGATATACAAATGGTCACCGAATAATACGGGAAAACCGGATGGCTTAGCACTGAGCTGATCTTCGGCAAACAGCGAATATGCAGCCAATGCGGTTTCTTCTCCTCCGCCCTGAGAATGGCGTACAGGCGAAGAGCCGCCGGACTTACCAGAGGTGCCTCCCCCTTTGCCGCCGCGTCCGCTTTGCTGTCTGGCAGAAGCCACCCTAGCGGAAGCTTGACCTTTGGCTCCGTTATTTCGTGAGGAAGCGGAAATTGCTCTATCCGCACCAGCCTGTCCAGGAGATGATGAAGCCGCAGCCGTAGAACGCAGAATTCCATCATGGCGCAATACTGCCATAAAATGCCCCTCACCCTTGACCTTATGCGGCCATAGACGGGCGGCCTCAGTCAATCCGTTAAGGCCAGGCGCAAAAGAATTTGTTCCGCCCACATTGACAAGCGAAAACTCAGGATGACCGTCCAGAAACTCACGGATCGTCCCTTCATTTTCCTCTGTGGCAAAGGTACAGGTGGAATACACCATGGTCCCTCCCGGTTTCAGTGCTTTTACAGCGGAGTTCAGAATATCTCTCTGCATGGCAGCATACTTCAGCGGCGTTGCCGGCTCCCATTGCTTAACCATCTCTTCATCCTTGCGGAACATGCCTTCGCCGGAGCAAGGTGCATCGATCAGAATCCGGTCAAAAAAATCAGGAAAAGCCGCAGCAATTCGCTCCGGACTTTCATTGAGTACGATTCCGTTGCGGACCCCGTACAACTCCAGATTCTTAGCCAGAGCCTTGGTCCGCTCCGGATGAAGATCATTGCTGACCAGAAGCCCTTCACCTTGCAGCTTGGCCGCAATCTGCGTAGACTTGCCTCCTGGAGCGGCACATAAATCAAGCACACGGTCGCCCGGCTCCACGCCAAGCAGTTCTACCGGAGCCATCGCGCTCGGCTCCTGAATGTAATACAAACCTGCATGATAATAGGGATGCTTGCCGGGTCTTGCCCCTTCCTCAGTATAGAACCCCGATGGGCACCAGGGTATTGGCGCAAGCTTGAACGGGGAGAGAGCAAGCAGCTTCTCCACCGTTATTTTTAGTGTATTGGCACGGATGCCGCCATAAGGTGTCTCCTTGTACGACTCCGCATACTGCTCATACTCCGGTCCCAGCATTTCCTTCATGCGCTGCATAAAAGTGCCGGGCAATTGCACTGCCATGATGCCGTCCTCCAATAATCAAGGAACACCCCTGCGGGTGCTCCTGTGGTAGCCTTGCTATTCATTATTCCTTAATTTGCGGTGGTTAGTTACAGGTCTCTGGGGACCGCGGCGCTGCGGTTGATTGGGTACAATCTCCGCACCTGCTGCAGCTACTTCCTTTATCAGAACCGGATCAATCAGATCAATCGTAAGATCATAATAATCTACCGGGTGGTCCGCACAGGAGTTCAGCTTCCGGGCATAGTCTCCAACTTCCCCGGCCAGCTTGGCAAGATTGATCCCCAGAGTATTCTCCGGATACTGCTGCAGTACCTCATATGATCGTTGCAGCATAATCAAGCCACCGCGCACATTGTGGTTACGGTAATGATACAACCCTACTGCAGTCTGCAGCAGAGCCTTGTAGAGCGGATCTCGCTCCCGGGCCAGCCAAAGCTCTTCCAGTACCTCATGACATTCAAAATAATCCCTGTCCCGGTTGAAGTAGACCAGGTACGCCAGGAACAGCGGTTCATAAGCCATCCGGCTGACTGTCCTTTTTGGCATTCGATAACAGCCCGCGCACATGATCCAGCAGATCCTTCATTGCTTCCATATCCTGCGCCTGCCAGATCTGATTGAAGCGTTCCTGACTCTCGATTGCTTCATTAACCAGATGGTAGAAATATAACTGATGTATGGCTTTCAGAAGCTGGGTCGTTGTATTCGAATTTTCCTCGAAGGTCTTTTGCGCCTCCAGAATTTCTTCACGGATACTGGACATTTCACTGTCAAGAATAGAAGCGGCTTCTGCTGCCGTCTTGAGTCGTATCCGCATTTCATCGGGCAGGCTTTCCCGGTACTTATAATTCAAGGAATGCTCTATGGTAGCCCAGAAGTTCATGGCTAATGTGCGGATTTGTATCTCGGCGAGCACGATCTTCTGCCCCAGGGCAGTCTGTACCGGATATTTAATGATCATATGGAAGCTGCGGTAGCCGCTTTCCTTATAGTTCGTGATGTAATCCTTCTCGTAAAGAACTTCAAGATCTTTGCGGGCGCGGATATATTCAGCTACTCTGCGAATATCCTCCACGAACTGGCACATGATGCGAATGCCAGCGATATCCTCGATACCCGTTTCCAGATCCTCCATCTTAACATTTAAGCGCTCAGCCTTCTCCAGTATGCTTGACAGCCGCTTCACACGTCCGGTCACGAACTCGATCGGTGTATATTCTTCTCTTTTCTTAAGCTCCGAACGCATTGTTTTGAATTTAACCTTCAATTCCTCCACAGTTTGTTCATATGGAAGCAAAAATGTTCCCCAGTCCCTGACGTCCATCGCCTTCGTCCTCCTGTCCATTCATCCTTCAGTGATGATCAGCGCCCACTGCTTCCAGGATATGAGAGAATCCATCCCGCCGCAGCAGCTTCCGTAATCCGGCATGTACGCTGCGGTTCACTCCTGGTCCTTCATAGATGAGAGCTGTATAAATTTCGACCAGACTCGCGCCTGCCCGGATCTTGTCATAAGCGTCCTGGCCGGTAAAAATACCGCCTGAACCAATAATCGGCAGCTTGCCGCCTGTCTGGCGGTAGATTCTGCTAATAATTTCAGTTGATCGGTCACGAAGCGGTTTGCCGCTAAGTCCGCCTGTCTCAACGGCCTTGTCACTCTTCAGCCCTTCCCGGCTGAGTGTGGTATTGGTGGCAATCACACCGTCCATTCCGGCTTCAGCGATCGTATGTACCATATATTCCAGCTCGCTGTCGCTGACATCTGGTGCGATCTTGACCAGCAGGCTCTTGGAAATACCGCTCTGTTTATGCTGAAGCTCCATTTCCTCCTTGACCTGGGCAAGAAGATTCGACAGCTCGCTGCCGTGCTGTAGACTGCGGAGATCCGGCGTATTCGGCGAGCTGATATTGACCACAAAAAAATCACCGTACGGATATAGCGTACGGATGCACTGGCGGTAATCCTCATGTGCGGATTCATTCGGCGTGGTTTTGTTGCGTCCGATATTTACCGCGACCGGAATTCTGCGTTTCCCCAGCGCCTTCAGCCGCCGAGCCATCGCATCGGCCCCTTCATTGTTGAAGCCCATCCGGTTGATCAGCGCCTCGTCAGGCAAAAGCCTAAATAACCTCGGACTGTCATTTCCGGGCTGTCCCTTCGGTGTCACCGTGCCCACTTCCATAAAGCCAAATCCAATGGAAGAAAATCCTCCAACAGCCTCAGCGTTCTTATCCAACCCTGCCGCGAGTCCCACAGGAGTCGGGAAATGCTGGCCGAATAAATCTACTGCAAGATCAGCGGTCTCGGGAACGCCGTACATGAGACGCATTGCACTATTGCCACCAGGCACCAGATCTGATTTGTTCAGTCCGCTAATGACGAGATGGTGCGCTTTCTCCGGGTCCATTTTAAAGAAAATAGGTTTGCCTAAATGTTGATACAGCACCGTTCTCGCTCCTTCAAAGGGAACCCTTAAGTATGTCAGGCGACTCCCCGATTCTGTAGGTTTCTTCTTAATTTTAGCTGTTTCCGGGGGAAAAGAAAAGTTTTTTACCGGGCAGTGCTTCAGAGCGAAATGCAGAGTATAGTAATTTTGTTGTAAACGCATTACAATGTAAGGGTAATCAACGATTAATAGAGAAAGAAGGATACCCATATGTCTACAAAACGCAAACCTCCAACTCTGCAGCAGAAAAAAGAAGAAGTCAACCGCAAAGCAATCCTATGGATCAGTGTTAGTCTGGTGTTGCTGGTTCTTCTGATTGTTGTTCTATTTATTGTTGCAGGAAATTAATTCAGCCAATGGTAGACTTTGTTGGGGTTGGTCTGATCTTGCGGTGTACCGGACGGGAATCGCTCCTCTGGAAGCAGCAGTTCGTCAGGCAGAACCCCTTTACTAATCTGAACCTTCGTCCCCATTGGAACCATTGCGAACAGCTCTTCCACTTCTCCGCGGTTCATACGAATACAGCCGAGTGACTCGTCCTTGCCGATGCTGGCCGGATCATTTGTACCATGTATGGCATAATTCGTATCCGAGAGCTGCATGCCGCGGCTGCCGAACTCCCCGTTGTCATGCCCGTTCGGGTTAACCACCTTGTCTGAGATCACAAACTCTCCTTCAGGCGTCTCATTCCCCCCAAGTCCCACTTCATAGTTCCGCAGAATAATGCTACCGCTGGTGACTGCCAGACGGTGATTTTGTTTATCCACGATAATTTTAAGCGGACTGCTAAAAAAGGGCTCTGTCTCACTGCCTTTGCCAGTATTGGTCTCAACAACTCCCGCTTCCACTCCCCCACCTGCCCCCTTCGGTGGCACAGATACGGCAGGCTCCGCTGAGGACTGGGGCAACTGCGAAGCAGCTGCTGCCCGAAGTTCGCTGAACTCCTGCTTCATTAGCGGCGTCGTTCCCCCCAGATAATTCCCCGGGAAAGGTTTGACCAGCTCCTTTAACGATTTGGGAGGTGAACCCTTGCTGTTCTTATAGGACCGAATGGCGCTCCACAGTGCCGCTAACTCCTCCTGCTTACCCTGCCATATCTCAGCCTGCTTCTTCAGCTCTGCAGCTTCCGGTGGGGCACAGGCACAGGCAACAGGATCAAAGGACTGGTATACAACCTCTCCTTGCTTCCCCTTCTCAATCGTAGCCACAAGAGGCAAGTGGTTCTTCCACACATACCAGCGTCCTAATTTTTTCATAGCAAGTATAGCTGTTTCAGAAGGAGCCTTCCGGCTCCGCAGAATCTTCGCCAGCGCCTGATCCGCCGAAGCCGTATCTTCACCTGCTGCCGTAAAGGTAATAGCCGGCTTAACTGAAGCTTCTGTTGTGTCCTCAGACGGTTCCGCAACCGCCGGCTCTTCCAGATCACCAGTAGCAATAGCCGGAGCTGACTCGCCGGAATCCTCGTTAATTGCCGCAGGAGCCAGCGCAGAAGGGATCAATACAAGCAGAAACAGCATCAGCGCAAGGAATGTCCGGCGCATCCGCAGCCTGGATTCGCGGCGCTGCCGACTCTCCCTGAGAAGACCTTCCTCATATTCACGGAGCATTTCAGCCGGTACTTTACTATGTTCAAAAGCTTCATATACTTCACCCGACTGGTTGAAGCAATAATTAGCCTTCCCCTGCTGGCCGTTCTTATAGTATTCCTTACCAAGCAAGTACCATGCCATCTTGTTTTCGGGATGCAGTTGGACATATGCTTTTAGATGCTGCGAATTTTTCATCGGGGCCTCCGCGGGTTGTAAAGTACTTCAATCCATCATTATATTTTATATCGGTCACGATATTAAAAAAAGACATCCCCAGCCGCATTTATAGCAGCAAAAAGATGTCTTTCTGGAATAATAAGGATCTAAAATGGAGAAACCCCCGCTTTAATCCTTATCTTTTGCGCAGATACGAAGAACCCGAAGGGTTTAGCCTTCTTTATTAAAAGGTACGTCTGCAATTTTGATGGAGTCCGTAGGGCACCCGTCAGCTGAGTCCTGCAGATCATCGAACAAATCGTCAGGAATCGCGGTTACCCCGTGGTTGCTGTCGTTTTCGTAGATCACTTCTGCCAAGCCTTCATCATCGTAATCAAAAATATCAGGGGCCGTCGCGCCACAAGCACCACATGCGATGCAAGTATCTTTTTCGACCCAAGTGTATTTAGCCATTTTATCTCTGCCTCCCGTTGAACAATACAGACTGCTGTGGCAGCCTGTTATTTTTCTCATATTAATATAAATAGAAAACAATTTCAATGAAATTTCAGTGTATTTCCATTTTCACCGGTTTATTAGGAACAGCATGGAGACGAGAGGAAACAGACCCCATTCACTCTTCAGCAGGATCCACTTTGTGAAGATTGTCCTTTTGCAGGGAAGTCCCCCGCTCCTTGTGGTTACGAAGCCGCGCTGAATGGCTGTCACTGAGCATCCCTGCCGTAAGCACTGCATTCTCACCGAACTTATTACGCAGCATGTCCATGGTTTGGTTAAGCGATTCTTTCTTCGGCTGCCGCTCGTAATCGAACAGATCCAGCTGAATGGCAGAATCTTCTTTGGCGGTCAGGCCATGCAGCGTGACTCCCAGCAGCCGCACCGGCTTATCGGCTTTCCAGTGCCGGGCAAACTGGTCACAGGCTATCTTATAAATATCCTCTGCGGTCTCGGTAGGGGTCTCCAGCTGGCGAGAGCGGGTGATAGTCTTCATATCCGGCGTGCGGATGGTGAGCTGCACCCCGGATGCTACCAGTCCCTGCTTCCGCAGCCTTCTCGCCACCTGATCGCTCAGATTCAGCAGAATCGGCCGCGCTTCAGCTAATCCGACTACATCACTCGGCAGAGTAGTAGTATGCCCAATGGACTTGCTTTGCTCCCGTTCCGGATTCACAACGCCGTAATCCATTCCGTTCCCCGCCCGCTTCAGCCATGCCCCCATCACTCCAAAATGCTCTATGAGCATCCGCTCCTCTGCTGCCGCAAGCTGCCCAATGCTGTATATGCCAAGCTTACGCAGCTTCTCAGCCGTTTTGCCGCCAATACCGAACATCTCGTTACAAGGCTTATCCCACAGTACGCCCGGCACATCACGAAGCCGCAAGACAGATATACCGTTTGGTTTCTTCAGATCTGAAGCCATCTTGGCGAGTAGCTTGTTCGGAGCAATGCCGATGGAGCATGGCAGCCCAAGCTCTTCCATAATCCGCCTCTGAATCGCTTCGGCTATATCCATAGGTGTCCCGAACTGACGTGATCCGGTAATATCGAGATAGCACTCATCAATCGAGACTGCTTCCAGCATTGGCGTATAGCTGTATGCAATCTGCATAAAGGCATTGGAGTATTTACGGTAGAGATGGAAATCCGGCTTAATTATTAGAAGCGAAGGACATATACGGAGCGCCTTCTGTACCTGCATGCCTGTTGAAATCCCAAGTCTGCGCGCGGCATAAGAACAGGTAACGATGATTCCTTTGCGCAGCTCTACACTGCCCGCAACTGCCGTTGCTTTTCCTTTATATTGTTCAGGGTCCTCCGCCTCATGCACCGAGCAGTAAAATGCATTCATGTCCACATGCAGAATAACCCTGCCGCTTGTCGGATAATACTGATCCACATTCCGCACAATATCTACCTTCTTATCTTCAGGGTTTCCATTGTCAAATTCAGCATACCTCTTCTCCCGGCGCAAGGTCAACCGGATGCTGGTATCCTGTAAAGTTCTTTGTTACATTCCCGCGTAAAAATGCTATAATATAAAAATTCATTTACCTTAAGCGACTTACTAAAACTTTTTAGGAGGACTCTCATGTCTAAGTCCATTTCCATCTTCGATACGACGTTGCGTGACGGCACCCAAGGTGAAGGCATCAGTCTGTCGGCAGATGACAAGCTGAAGATTGCCAAGAAACTCGATGATCTGGGTGTTCATTATATTGAAGGTGGCATCCCGGGGAGCAACAACAAGGACATTGAGTTTTTCAAAAGAGTCAAAGAACTGCATTTGAATGCCACAATTACCGCATTCGGCAGCACCCGGCGCAAGAATTCCATTACCGAGCATGATGATAACCTGCAGAGGATGATTAATGCCGGTGTTCCGGCCGCCACGCTGGTAGGAAAATCCTGGGACTTTCATGTCCATACTGCACTGCAGACCACACTGGAAGAAAACCTCGCCATGATCGGCGAATCTATTGCCTATTTGAAACGCAAAGGCCTTGAGGTCATCTTCGATGCGGAGCACTTTTTCGACGGGTATAAGAACAATCCCGAATATGCTTCCGCCGTCCTGAACGCAGCCCGTGAAGCAGGTGCAGACTGGCTGGTCATGTGCGATACGAACGGCGGAACCCTTCCGAACGAAATTCAGGAAATCGTCTCCGGCATGGCCCTTATCCTGCCCGGGGCTTCTCTTGGGATTCATACTCATAATGACTGCGAACTTGCGGTCGCAAACGCGCTCAGCGCGATCAACGCGGGTGCGCGCCAGGTACAGGGAACGATCAACGGCTACGGGGAACGCTGCGGAAATGCCAACCTCTGCTCGATTATCCCTACTTTACAGCTCAAAATGGGGTATCATTGCATCCCAGGCGATTCCCTGCCTCAGCTCACCAATACTGCCCACTTCATTAGTGAAGTTGCCAATGTGAACCTGCCTGTGAATCAACCTTATGTAGGCAATGCTGCATTTGCACATAAAGGGGGCATCCATGTATCGGCAATCCTGCGGGATTCCCGCACATATGAGCATATCGCTCCGGAGCTTGTAGGCAACAAACAGCGGGTACTGGTCTCCGAACTGGCCGGTCAGAGCAATGTTCTGTCCAAAGCCCAGGATATGGGCCTCAGCCTGGATCCAAGCAGCGAGCAAGCCCGCAAGGTGATCGACAAAATCAAAACGCTGGAGCACCAGGGCTATCAGTTCGAAGGCGCGGATGCGTCCTTGGAACTGCTCCTGCGCGAAGCCACAGGTGAGATGAACGAGCTGTTCACCTTTGAATCCTTCAAGATGCTAGTGGAAAAAACAGCGGATCGCCCTGTTGTCTCCGAGGCCTTTGTCAAGCTTAGAGTCGGCGGCGAGAACCTCTATACCGCAGCCGAGGGCAATGGTCCAGTTAACGCACTGGATAACGCATTGCGCAAGGCTCTGCTGGCCTACTTCCCGCGGCTTAAAGACATGCATCTATCGGATTACAAGGTGCGTGTACTTGACGAGAAGGATCAGACAGCCGCTAAGGTTCGAGTACTCATTGAGTCCAAAGACTTCAATAACACCTGGAGTACTGTCGGGGTATCCAGCAATGTGATCGAAGCCAGCTGGGAAGCGTTGGTAGACAGTATGCGTTATGCGCTTCTTGGTCAGATTTCACTGGGGAACGAAACGGAATCAAGCAATGAGCCCAGAGGACTCGTGAACCACTAGTTAAATTTTAGCGTTAGGATAATCCAGTCCATAGAGAAGCCCCTCGCAGCCGAGAATATCCCGGATTGCAGAGGGGCTTTGCCACCTGGAAGTTTCCTGGACATTTCAGGAACCGGTGAGAGTGATGATTTTCTTTTCAAGCTCTTCCGGAGACAGAAACCCGAGGATGACCTCGGAGACGACTCCGTTTTTGTCTATAAGCACGTTGGTGGGGAATACCATCCCTTTGTATTTGTCGAATACCTCACCCTTCAGATCATACATAACGGGAAAAGCCAGCATATATTTCCGGACGAAACGCTCCGCATTAGGCTTGTAATCCTGGCTGGTCACATTAATCCCGTAAACATCGAGCACATTTTTGTATTTTAACGCCAATGAATTCAGGGTCGGCGCCTCCTGCTGACAGGGATCGCACCAGGAAGCCCAGAAATTTAGCAGCACAGCCTTATCCCGCGCGCCTCCTACAGAGTAGCTTTTACCGTCCTCCTGCAGGGAGAACGCCGGGGCTAATAGTCCGGCATTAATACCGCTCTCAGTTTCCGAGGTTTGCTGGATGACCGGGACCGCTTCCGGCTCGGATTTCGTGGTACGTTCTGCCGCTATAAAGATCAAAAAAACAATAACGGCTATCACCGTAATATTTCGTTTGTTTATGGCTTTCATAGCTATTTGTCCTTTGCACATGAGATGGTATTTCTCCTATTGTACCCCCAATGTCCATAGTTTCAAACTAGCCATTATCTGCAAAAAAACAGAACAAAAAAAGAGGATTCCGTCAAAGACGAAATCCTATGAAGAGAGAGGGGTGAACAAGTGACAGCATTCCAGGGAAATATCCAGCCGATTCAGCTGAATCTCTCCGTACAGCAGGCGCTGGGGAAGCACTTGCTGACCTGTTATCCACACGAAGCATGCGGAGTACTGCTGGGTACTGCCGCAGCGGGGGGCATGCGTATTGACAGGTATCTGCCTATGCGCAACGTAGCGCCTGACCCGCTGCATACCTTTGTCCCCGACTCGGGAGAATGGATTAGAATACTTTACCACGAGCCTGCACGTGTTGGCTTATTTCATTCCCATCCGCATACTGCACCTTGGCCATCCAGCGCAGATATTCAAGGCCTGACTTCACTAGGACCGGAGTTTCAGATCTATCTAATCGGTTCTCCTGATCCGGAAAGCGGAGAGTTTATTCGCCTGAACGGATTTCATATCCTCCGTCAGACAGATCCCACCGGTCAGCTAATCGTTAAGCTGCTGCCAACTCCTGTTACGTCCTGCTGAGATAGGAGTACAAATCCCCCAAGGTCTCTACCTGTTTCTTCTGTGAAATCTCTTGAATATAGCAAACCCACAACTTTGCCGTCATTCTGGCATCCTCCAGTGCATTGTGCCGGCCCTGTATTGGAATGTCATGAACGGCCAGAAGCTCATCAAGCGTGTAATTGCTGCGGTGAGGTTCCAGCCAGCGGGCCAGCATCATTGTATCCAGCACTCTGTGAGTCAGCTGTACCTTAGAGGTTTTCCAAAGGGCAGCATTCAAAAATGATTTATCATGATTACTTCCATGAGCGACTAATACCCGCTGCCCTACAAAAGACATGAAATTATGCAGTCCGTCCATTAATGACGGAGCTTTGGAGGTCATCTCTTCCGAGATCCCGGTTAACTTCGTTATATCCTCCGGAATCGCGGTTTGGCAATTCACCAGAGTATAGAAGCATTCCTCTTCCTTGATTTGTTCCCCTACGACCTTTATTGCACCAAACGAGAGAATCTCATCCCCATGCTGATGGGAAAAACCCGTCGTCTCCAGATCAAAGATCACCGTCTCCAACTCCGAGAGCGGGGTATGCAGTACTTCAGGGCGCCGCTTCTCACGCATAAGAGATCTGATAAAAGCCATTTGCTGCGCGGTTTGCTGTGCAGAATCCCCGCCTCTTATGGACGCGATGGCGGATGGCATTCCGCCCTGTCTCAGGTTGTTCCAGAATCCTCCGCCTTTGTTCGGCTCCTTCATAACTGCCTCCTTTCCGCTGACCGGAGCTGGCGCTGCAGGGCCTTGTGGAGACGCCTGACCAGCAGCAGACTTTCCCGCAACTCAGAGAAGAGCTGCTTATTCTTCAAATCACTCGCGGCTATATAATCACTGCTGGACAACAATCCGTCCTGAACTGCAAATGGGGTATTCACGCGCATTCGCAGAGCAGTCAAGAAAGCCCGCCGGATGTCTTCCAGATGCTCGTATCTCCCCAGTTCTGCCAGATGTTCCAGCCGCTTGAGTGTCGAACTGTCCCGTACACCATGCAGCAGCGACAAGTGCCTCACGATATTAACCAAAGGAATATAGACACCATATTTAACATCAAAACCGCCGGCATAATCACCAAAACGTTCTGTAAGCACCTGCCCTAGTAAATTAAGCGTTGCCTTATGACGGACTGTATTACGAAGCACAGCGTTTGACAGCTTAAGATTATTCAAGAATCCGGCATGAAAGGCTTCACGCCACTCCATAGACAATGCACTGCTCCCGGCTACATGACGCATATCAGAAGCGATAATGAGATAACGGACCGGCTCCCATTCTAGCTGGCTCATCCAGCTCTCCAGCTGCCGTTTCCATTCTGGCAGCGTTTTGCGCCACAAGGGCTCGGAGCACATCACTTTCCCGTCGCATTTCTCATAGCCAACTTCCTCTAGCACATCAGACAACATCACACCAAAAGCTTCAAAATAACTTTTCTTGAGTCCATCCGGCTCACCTTCAACAATTAGCCCGTTATCCTGATCACTCCACATTGTAGCTTCCTGTCTGCCGGCACTGCCGAATACAATAAAGGAATAGGCACAGGGAGGCGGGCCGTAGCCCGCCTCCTTCATCTGCGCCTCACATATGTTGACTGCTGTCCCGGCAATCCGGTCATGCATGTCATTGACCCGGATCATCCATTCCTCAATCGGAATAACGTTTAACTGCTCCAGCAGTACTGTTTGACAAGCGGAACGCCTTGCCTTGAGCTCCTGCGGCGAACCGGCTGATACGATGGATAAAAAACTTTTATCTTCTTTCCAATCTGCCATCTCCATCGAAGCCACACGGTCCGCCTCCCAACAAGTGAATTTCTGAGTTATTTAAAGGTTTTGGATTCTGATTCTGCAATCAATTTCATTTGTTCCGGATAACCGTAAGTACCATGCTCACTGATATCCAGACCCATCAATTCCTCTTCCTCTGTAACGCGAAGTCCGATAGCCATCTTCATTACATACAGAATGATGAAGGACATTACAGCTACAAATACGAACGTACCCGCCACGCCGAGAATCTGTACCCCCAACTGGTGGAATCCACCACCGTAGAACAAGCCTGCTTTCCCTACCAGTGCACCTTTGGTAATCAGATCAGGTGCTGCGAAAAGACCTGTGGAAATCGCTCCCCACATCCCTGCAATACCATGGACGGAGAATGCATAGATTGGATCATCAAGTCCTGCGCGCTCCAGCCACTGTGAAGTCATGAATGTAAAAGCACCGGCGATGAAGCCAATTAGAATAGCCGCCCAAGGCTCAACATATGCGCAAGCACCAGTAATAGCAACCAGCGCAGCCAGTACCCCGTTAAGCATAGCCGGAATATCCGACTTTCCAAAATATAACCAAGATGCGATGAGAGCTGCCAGACCGCCTGCTGCTGCTGCAATATTAGTTGTCAATGCTACGTGTCCGAAGAAACCGCCCATAGGGGACAATGCGCTACCCGGATTAAATCCAAACCAGCCAAACCAGAGAATGATTACACCGAGTACAGTGAATACCTGGTTGTGTCCTGGGATAATCACCGGCTTACCTTCTTTGTTAAACTTGCCTAGACGAGGTTTAAGCAGGATGGTTGCGACAACAGCTGCAGTTGCACCTGTAAGATGGACTACTGTAGAACCTGCATAGTCCTGCATTCCCAGTTCTGCCAACCAGCCGCCGCCCCATACCCAGTGAGCGACAACGGGATAAATTAGTACAGAGAACAGAATTCCGAACACAATGTATACACTAAGTTTTGCGCGTTCCGCCATACCACCGGATACGATAGCCAGGGAAACTGCCGCGAACGCCATTTGGAAGAGGAACTTAACATTTAGGGTTACATCAGAGAAGGCAAGGGAATCAAACGATGCACCTTGAGTATCCCCACCGTACAGGAAACCCGTAGTTCCAAAGAAGCCATTACCGTTACCAAAGCCAAGGCCAAAGCCAAGAGCCCAGAAACACAAACTTGCAATGGCCAGTGTGAGCACCGTCTTCCCGGCAACATGACCAGCATTCTTCATCCGGACTGAACCGGCTTCAAGCATTGCAAATCCCGCTTGCATAAAGAATACCAGAATGAAGGCCAGGAAAGTAAACACCGTATCCAGTCCAATTTGTAAATCCGGTGCGGTCGGGCCATCAGCCGCGAATGCGCTAACTGGGTACACCATCAGTGTAATCATCGCCAGAAACATCATTATCATCTTTTTTCTCATTCTTTACCCCACTCCCCAATGTCATATTTTCTAACAAAGCGTGAAACTCTTAATGTCATTATAATCAGAAGTCAGGTAAATTGACAAGACTATTTTTTTGGATGTTTTATTTTATTTCGTGAACACTCAAATTTTCCTTGCAGATCAGCGCCTTTCCCTTTCTTTCAGGCAAATCCTTGAATTTCAAGGTTTCCAAAGAGGAATTTTATGATAACGGATACAGGAGGTCCAATACATTTGAATTCATCTGTATGTATTTTTATTGATCCATATACAGAATATATCTTAATTAAAACTCATTCCAAGCTTATTCGAATCCCACTTTTCACTAAACATAACATTACATGTTACTTATTAGAACTGAGAAATGAATTCTTCGTGATTCAATGCATAGACTTATTATGAGACGTACAACCAGGCATATATTGAGAAATCTACCAGTTACGGATACTTAAAGTAAGCGTGACGTTTGACTGTATAGTTTTTGTTTTGGTATCATTAACTATGTTCTATTATATAGAAAGAAAATTTAAAATTTAGAAGAACTGAAGTTCTTTTTATCGAGGTGAGAACCCATGGGGATATGACCCTTTACCGGATCGGCGAGCTGGCCAAAGCCGCCCACACCAGCGAACGGACGATTGATTATTATACGAAGCTGGGACTGATTGCACCGGAATCAAGAAGTGTTAAAAATTACCGGCTATACAGCCATGAAACCCTGATCGCTTTGGAACGTATTAATCAACTAAAGCGGGAGAAATATACATTGGACGAGATCAAGTCCATGATGAGCAAGTGGAATGAGGCTACACCTGAAAATGATGTTTCAGACCGGCTAGTCGAGCTTGAGATTCAAATGCAGCGCCTGGAGCGCGAGGTAAAAGCGCTCGAGCCCGTAATTAACGGTTTGAAGCCCGGGCAAGCCAGACGAGCACTTGCCGCACTCCTCCCACAAGGGGTTGCGTGCATGGAGGCGATCAAACTTCTGCTCACTCAGGGGCCGCCAATGTAAGCAAGCAGCTTAATACATTACTTCGGAGGAATGACATATGATGTATCTATTGGTAATAGTCGCTTTCCTATTTTCTTTATGGGCCCAGTTCCGTGTAAAGGGCAACTTCAATAAATGGGCCAAAGTAGCCAACACAAGCGGTATGACCGGCTATGATGCAGCACGTCGCATGCTTGATGCTAACGGGCTGGGTGATGTACCGATCGAACCCGTACGCGGTGCGCTATCTGACCACTATGACCCTATCCACCGGGTTGTCCGTTTGTCAGAGCCTGTATACTACGAGCGCTCCATAGCAGCCATTTCCGTGGCATGCCACGAGGTGGGTCATGCGATTCAGCATAAGGTTCATTATCCTATGCTTACACTGCGTCACCGGATGTTCCCGGTGGTCAACATTGCTTCGGGTATTGCGCCTTTTATGCTTCTCGCAGGTTTCTTGTTCAGTTCCTTTAACCTTATCGGTCTGGGCATCATATTCTTCTCCGCCGCTGTTGCCTTCCAGCTGGTAACGTTGCCTGTAGAATTCAACGCAAGCAACCGGGCACGCCAGGTCATGGTAGAGCAAGGATATATCCGTAATGAAGAAGAACGCGGTGTAGCCAAAGTACTGAACGCGGCAGCATTGACTTATGTGGCAGCTGCCCTCGTCTCCTTGCTTGAACTCCTGCGTCTGATCACAATGTTCCTTGGTAACCGTGACTAACCGTTGATTAACCCTATTCATAACAATACCCCGGAGGCTAGGAGCCTACCGGGGTATTGTTATTCCTGTTTCTGAAATAGGTTAGCAGAAAAGTCCGAAAGGACCGGGCTACCAGCGGAAGCTTCCCATCTGCGCGGTGTATAAGTCCTACCGTCCTTGTAATCACCGGGTCCACGACCCGCACCTGGGCGGGCTGCATCGGATTGGTCTGATATAGTGCCATCTCTGGCAGAAGACTCACTCCCATTCCCGCAGCAACCAACCCGCGGATCGTGTCTGTTTCCCCGCCCTCAAAAGCAATCTGCGGCTTGAATCCCGCCTGCAGACAAGCTTGCCATACAATAGGCCTCAGTGAGTATCCTTGACTGAACAGGACGAACTTTTCTTCCCGGAGCTGTTCCAGCCTGATCACTTCTTCCCCGGCAAGAGGATGGTTCTGGGGAAGGATGGCGAACAACTCCTCCGTCATGACAATATCCCCGGCCACATGACCGTCATCCTCTGGAAAAGGCGAGATAAAGGCCAGATCCACCTCTCCCGATATTACATCCTTAATCAAAGAAGGATATGCCCCTTGCTTAAACCTGAATTTCACATTCGGAAAATGCTTGCGGAATTCAGCAACAATGGTTGGTATTAAATGAGTGCCCAGGCTGTGGGGGAACCCGATACGGATCTCGCCGCGTTCCGGATCCAGAAATTCATGCACCTCTGCTACAGAACGCTCAAGCTCCTTTAACACGGACTCCACTCTTTTGCAAAAGAGCTGCCCCACCGGGGTCAACTGCAGGTTGCGGCCTTTTTGCATGAACAAGTCAACACCAAGCTCCTGCTCCAGCTGATGAATCTGGCGGCTGACTGCTGACTGGGCGACATGCAGTTCCTCCGCCGCTCTTGTTACATGTTCCTTCTGGGCCACCTTCAGAAAATATTGCAGCTGTCTGAGCTCCACTTGAGCACCTCCCGTTATCGTCGGCTTCTTTTAAAAATGCGAATAATGATGCCATAGAGGAAAAATCCGGCTGCAAGTCCACTGAGATGGGCCATCCAGTTCACATAGGGGGTTGCAAAGGACATAATGATCCCCATCACCAGCAGGCCGTACAGTGTCTTGCGTGAGTTCTCATCCATCATCCCCCTCTGCATAAGTGCAATATAGAGAAATGCGCCGTATATGGCGTAGATTGCCCCTGACGCTCCAACAGATACTGTAGCGACATCCACTACCGAGCGGCTACTGAACACAACAGACAGATAATTGGCGATATATCCTCCGGCCATATAGAGCAGTGCATAACGCCACCAGCCCATCAGGCGCTCAAGCGGCGGGGCAAAGACCAGAAGTGCAAAGCAGTTAAAGAACAAATGGGAGAACCCGTTATGCAAAAAGGTCGCTGTCACATAACGCCACATCTCCGCCTTTTCCGGCCCCGCATTTAAGGTCGCTCCATACTTCAAAAGCGTCTCCAGGTTGGTCGACCCGCCATTTGCCGTCAATACAATGAACATAAGGACATTCAACAGAATCAGAATACAGGTTACCGGATAATAACGGATGTAACCTTTCCACTTCTCATACCTTATGAAAATCATAGTACCACTCCTTATGTACATATTTGTCCTGGTTGGACATCGAGCTTCTAAAAAGATTATAATTTATTGTGGCAGTATGAATCCAATCATGCAATTCAAGGAGGAAACAAGGATATGACGCAAGAAAGAACAGGTGTAGCCACATTCAAGGGCAATCCCATTACTCTCGTAGGGCCTGAACTTAAAGCCGGAGATACCGCACCCGATTTTGTGGTAAGCAAGAATCTTTTGGAGGAGGCCTCCCTCAGCGATTATTCCGGTAAAATCAAGCTGATTAGCGTTGTGCCTTCTCTGGATACCGGAGTGTGCGATGCACAGACCCGCCGCTTCAACACTGAAGCCGCTGAGCTCGGTGATGATGTGGTCATTCTAACCATCAGCATGGACCTTCCGTTCGCCCAAGCCCGCTGGTGCGGTGCAGCCGGTATTGACCGTGTTGTAACACTGTCTGACCACAAAGAAGCCTCCTTTGGACAAGCCTATGGCGTGCTAATCAAGGAATTCCGTCTGGACATGCGTTCAATCTTTGTTATAGACCAAAACAATACCCTGACTTATGTAGAATACCTGACAGAAATGTCCGAGCATCCGAATTATGAAGCAGCCGTAGCTGCCGTAAAAACACTCCTGTAGTAGGAAAGTGTATCAAATCACATATAGCAAGAAGAAAAGCGGCAGAAGGTCATCCTTCTCCCGCTTTTTGTTTATGATCCAAATACGATAGTGGATTCAGGCAAAGCCCGAAACCGCATACAATCCTCGCACAGGTAAAATTCCATATCTTATGTTCAGTCGACTTTATATTTACCCAGCTTCTTGTCGAGTGTCTGGTATAAACGCTGAATAACACGGTAGTTGGCACCCAAATCGCCGAGCGATCCTCTGGATGCTGAATATATATCAACGGCACAGCGCACCGGAGAAGTATTCAGCACGGACACCGTGATATCAAGCGTCCGGCCAAAGCCCGTTCTTTTCTCGAGGGTAATTTCGCCTACTGACTGCACTTCATGTAAGACTTTGAAACCAGGAATCTTCTTTAGCGTAGACGATACTTCTTCCCACGCCTTGTCTCTTGAAAGAGTATAATAACGCGTCTTCAATGCCGGATCTTTTGCACGGTCGCTTGTTCCGTCATGACTGCGAAATAAACCGACCAAGGTTCTTTTCAACGACAAAATACTTCCCCCTCTTCAAATCCCAAGTTCATTATTCTAAGTGTAACATTCTTAACCCCGGAACAAAAGGGCTTAGCTCACTTTCCATTATTGCTCCTATACACAAAAAAGTACCCTGTATCCGCAACAAAGCGGTTAACAGGGCACCTTGTCAATAATAGTAGAAAACCCGCCTATGCCGTCCGGCTACAGTGTCTTCTGAACCTGCTAGAGCAGGTGGGTGACCGCAGAAGTCGTTTTTGAATTCCCCAAGTCGTATAGACAGGGCATTTCAGCTGCGCTTCATATAGATCTCCCAAGACATTATCATTGGTTCAAAACAACGAGCAACCGTAACGTACATCGCAGGAATTACCCTTATTATATTGCGTTTTGACGAAAATGTAAACCTGTATGCGCTTTATTTACTACTTCAATACAGTTTTCGAATATAAATCCCGGTATTTGTTAATCTTTTGTTAAATTCGTTTGAGAGCTATGGTCGTCCTCTTCTTCTTCATCCGGATCGCCTTCTGCCTCTTTCTCAGCTGCTTCCAGCGCCGCTAGCTCTTCTTCTTGTTTCTTCTTTTCTACCTGCTCTTGAAGCTTGTTGTAGGTAGCATAGAAATTAAAGAAGGCCAGCATAGATATCAGAGTCGGAATACAAAGGGCATAAAGCACTGTATACCGCAGACCTATGTAGACTAGAACCGCTGAGCCAATAAGTGTGGAGAACACACGGATCGGCCGTGCGATGGTCAGCAGAATTGAATTGGTCACCACTTCTTTGAAGGTCATCTGATAGTGAACCACAATGGAGAAGAAGTTAAACATAGAAACGAACAAAATAATCATCAGCACCAGCATGAGTATACCGACGATTCTAAAGTTGGCCATTTGCGTCATGTATACGGTCACATCTACGTACATAATGACAAACAGCAGGGTATAGATAGCCCCTCCAAACATGCTCTTCACATAATTTTCTTTGTATCCATGAAAAAAAGTGCGGAATGTGCTGACATCGGTGTTGCCCATAACCCATTTACGAACAACAGTAAACAGCGCTGCCGTTGCTGGAAATACGGTGAAAGGCGCCAAAACCCCCAGTGCCCAGTTGAGTGTGATCTGTTCATTGGGCCCCCCTGCACCTGAACCCAGCATAATCATCTTTGTTACTGCGATGAACAGAAACGGAATCGAACATAACGCCCACAAAATATTACTGAAGGCGATACGTGTAATCCACTCCGTGATGCGGTATAAACCACCCATTGCTCCCTTAAACTCCAATTTCCTTCCTCCTGTCTGTCTCGCGCATACTGCGTATCTTAACTATACCTTATTTGACCTGAACTTTTCCAGCGCCCAAGTTGGAGATTGTGGGTTTATGTCTATACATCTTTGGCGGAGAGTCCATATATTAGAAACGTAACCACACCATTCACCAAATTTTGAAGGAGGTTGACAACATGTCCGCATCTGGCTGCTACAATCCCTGGACTTCCACCGGCACCATTCTAGTACTGTTCATCCTGCTTGTTATTATTACCCGTACTTTTGTATAACAGTGCAGAGCCGTTTGACCGCCCCTTTCTAAGCGGCGCCATCCGTTTCAGCGAGAAATAGTATTAGGATTGTGTTGAGAGAAAGAAATATGACCTTGCTCTATGCAAAAAAAGAAGACGAGAGCCGTCAGAACGGCTTCTCGTCTTCTTGTGTCATCAGGCATGCTGATTCATATTAAATATCGTAGTCTTCGCGTTTAGCCGGGCGTGTACTAGTGCTGCTTGGACGTGTGGATGGCTTGCGGTCACCACTGCGTCCAGCGCCTGCATCACGGCTTGCGCCGGAATCACGGTTACCTTTGTAGCCGCCGCCATATCCGCCTGTGCTATTGCTGCCGTAACCGCTGCTATAACCACCACGGCTGCTACTGCTTCCGCCGCTTGCATTATCGCGGTTGCCACGGTATCCTCCGCCTGAACCAGAACCAGTGCGGTTGCCACCATAACCACCGTTAGGCTTGCGTCCGCTGCGGATATCATTTTTACCGCCGCGGCGTTTAGCGCGGATTGGATCTTCCGGTGTCAATTCAATCTGAGCATCCTTGGTGTCCCCGGTAAGCAGCTTCATCGCTGCTGACAGCAGCTGAACTGAATCGTATTGCTCCAGAAGCTGGATAGCAATCCCTTTGTATTCATTCAGCTCACTGCCCTCTTCAACCATAGCCAGCAAACGTTCAGCTGTAATCCGTTGTTTGCCTTCGATAGCCTCAGCCATTGTAGGAAGTGGTTTGCGGGTAATACGGTGACGGGTAACTCGCTCGATCAAATGCAGGTGATCCATCTCGCGTGGTGTCACGAAAGACCATGCAGTACCCTCTTTACCGGCACGACCTGTACGGCCGATACGGTGCACATAGCTCTCAGGGTCCTGAGGAAGGTCAAAGTTGATAACATGAGTCACACCGGAAACGTCGAGACCGCGTGCTGCTACGTCGGTAGCTACAAGCACATCGATGCTGCCGTCACGGAATTTGCGCATTACTGCATCACGCTGATTCTGGGACAAGTCACCATGAAGACCATCAGCGGAGTAGCCGCGTTTCTGAAGCCCTTCAGCCAATTCGTCTACCCGGCGTTTGGTACGTCCGAATACGATGGCCAAATCAGGAGATTCCATGTCGATAAGACGGCTCAACGCTTCAAACTTCTGGCGCTCAGGAACTTCAATATAAGCTTGATCAATCAAAGGTGCACTGATTTGCTTAGGAATAACCGAAACATGCTGCGGATTCTTCAAGAACTGCTGGGCAAGACGTTGAATGTTAGGGGGCATTGTTGCTGAGAACAGCATGGTTTGGCGTTCTTCCGGTACAAGTTTGAGGATCGATTGAATATCCTCCATGAATCCCATATCCAGCATTTCATCCGCTTCATCGAGGACAATGGTTTGAACATCATCAAGACGGATGGTTTTGCGGTTAATGTGGTCCAAGAGACGTCCTGGAGTACCGATGATAATTTGCGGTTTCTTCTTCAGTCCGCGGATCTGACGGCCGATATCCTGTCCGCCGTATATGGCCAGCGAACGAAGACCTTTGAAGCGGGTCAGTTTGCCGATTTCTTCGGCGACCTGAATAGCAAGCTCACGGGTCGGTGTCATTATAAGAGCTACAATCTTCTCTTCTTCACGGGCAATCTTGGAAATGAGGGGAATACCGAAAGCAGCTGTTTTACCAGTACCTGTCTGTGCCTGGCCGATTAGGTCAGATCCTGCCATCGCAATCGGAATAGCCTGCTCCTGAATGGGTGTAGATTCCTCAAATCCTAGCTCTGTGATTGCTTGCAGCACTTTTGGCTCCAAGCCGAATTCAGCGAATGTTTTCAAATTATTCATGCTCCTTCTATACAGTGGACATTCCACATGCTTGTCTGTATTCTTAAGTAGCGGTAAACACATTTATAGGCTGTCCAATCATGCCGGATTTTCTGCATGGTTTAGCTCGCATTGGGACCAAAAGATGTCCTGATCAGGCTAGATGAATATGCCTGAACAATCGTGTATTGCACTTTAAGCAATGCAAAAACACCATTGTAACGTCCTACTCAAGAATATCCTATACATTATATCACAAACCCGATCAGGAATACCAGTGTATTCCTTTCTTTCATTACTTACATTACACACCAGAGGTGAATTTGCTTGCCAAGATTAAAACAAATCGGGAATTACCTTGCAATTATCTTCGGGTCAGCGATGATTGCATGCGGCTTTAACCTGTTTTTAATTCCCCACCGATTGCTGAGCGGAGGAGTTTCCGGTCTGGCCATGCTGGTCGGATACTTTACTCCATTCAACATCAGCTTGATGTATCTGTTATTCAATGTACCTTTGCTGGTAGCGGGCTGGTTTCAACTCGGCCGAAGATTTATTGTTCTGAGCATCCTGTCAGTAGGAGCTACTACCTGGCTTATGGCGTTAATCCCTGTGACTCCTGTAGCTTCTGATATGTTGCTGGCTTCCGTGTTTGGTGGAGTGCTGGTTGGCGTTGGCGCAGGCGTTTCCTTCCGGGTAGGCGGTTCTTCAGGGGGCTTCGATATTCTGGGCTCCATAATCATAAGGCACCGCGATTTCCCCATTGGCAATGTGCTTGTGGGACTCAACGGTCTTGTTATTCTCACCGCAGCCTATTTTGACAACAATTGGAATTTGGCGCTGGCGTCTATGGTTTCTATTTACGTATCTGGTAAGGTCGTAGATCTGATTCACGTCAGCCACATTAAAGTAACGGTATATATTGTAACCACACGTACCGACGAACTGCTTCAACAGCTCCTCGGACTGCAGCGGGGGGTGACAAAGATTAAAACTGAAGGTGCTTATTCTCATGTGGAACGGGATATGCTAATGACAGTGACTACACGGTACGAGCTCGCTGAACTGAAGCGGATTATCAAAAATACTGACCCGCAGGCTTTTGTAAACATCGTTGAAACGGTGGGTGTTATGGGTTCGTTCCGCAAAAGATAGGCTCAAAAAAAATGCGCATGCTTAAAAATTATGATATATTAGACACACGCAGGACCTTACAAATTTCATGAAGATTGTGATTTACCCTCTTTTTTCCTGGCACTTCGTTTTCCGATGAACCCTGAATTTCAATTCAGCACTATTCGAAAAAGGAAAGGGTGATTGTTGTGGAAATGGAAACGGTAAAACTGTCAGCAATCGTCATGAGATGGTATCCGGATATGATACCTTTTCTGAAGCAGGATGAATTGAACTCCGTGATTGTTCTGCGTGACGGTCTGAGTATTCTGGAACCGGAAGATGCCATGGAGATTATCCATTACAGCATTTACGAGCATCAGAATACTGCGTATCTTCAATAAGCTCAATAAGCACAATGTTTGGGAATCAGTTTCAATAGTTGCCGCTTTGGATTCGGCCACATGCCGGACCCAAGCGGCATTTACTTTTTAAGGCTGAAAGCACGTCCGGTGGAGGCCGGTGAATCCAGTCTGATTATTTGCAAGGTTTAAAATCTGTACATCCCGTTTATAAACAACAAGAGCGGTTTTTATGCGGACAAAATTACGTGGATTGTTACAAGTCTGTTCTTTTTGGACGCTGCCGTTCCTTTATACTTTAATGGAATGTACATAAAGGGAGAGAATAACAAATGAATATCACCTGGGCACTACTGATGATGGCTCTGGGAAGCGTCGGTGTGCAGTCTAATTCACACGAAGCAGACGTTGCTGCCGCACTGCAATCTGCCATGAACCCATCCATCGCCGCACAACACACAGCAAATCCTGACACTCCAAAGAATACTGCGGGAGGCAGTGGAGCCACACCTGCTCCAAGTGCTTCGCCGGGTGCCGAAGCTTCTCCGGGTGCTACAGACACCGCTCTTTTAGCCGATCCGCAGCCAGATGCCCCCAAGATCAAAGGCATATATGTAACAGCTTATAGCGCTGGTGGATCGCGGATGGAAACCCTGCTCAACTTGCTTGATAAAACCGAGCTAAATTCCATGGTTATTGATATTAAGGACGACGCAGGATACATCACATATAAAACAGATAACGCTGAGCTTCAGCAAATGGGCCATCCCCAGCCGTTCATTGGTGACATTAACAAACTAATGGCGCGATTAAAGAAGCATGATGTCTATCCTATTGCCCGGATTGTTGTTTTTAAGGATTCCGTGCTCGCCAAGAAAAAACCTGAGATGTCCTTCGTAAAAGCCGATGGTTCCGTGTGGACCAATAAAGGCGGAGATAGCTTCGTGAACCCGTATAACCGGGATGTATGGAAATACAACGTGGATATCGCCAAAGAGGCTGCCAAAATCGGCTTTAAAGAAATCCAATTCGATTATGTACGTTTTCCTGAAGGCTTCGAAAAACGTGCAGATACACTCAAATACACCAAAAGCGACCGTCCGCGGGTTGAGATCATTTCAGATTTTGTGAGATATGCCAAATCAGAGCTAGGGCCTCTCGGTGTCCGCGTATCGGTTGATATTTTTGGCTATGCGGCCTCTGTGCCTGCTGCAGAAGGCATCGGCCAAGACTTTGTAAGGATCTCCAAGAACGTCGATGTTATCAGCCCAATGGTGTATCCAAGCCATTACTCAACAGGCTGGTTTGATGTAAAAGATCCGGATAAGAACCCTTACGCTACAATCAAAGGTTCCATGGTGGATACACATAAAAAACTTGATCCCCTTGGAAGCTACAAACCAGTTATCCGCCCCTGGATTCAGGATTTCACCGCAAGCTGGCTCGGAAGCGGACATTATGTTAAATATGGTAAACAACAGGTTGAAGACCAAATTCGTGCCCTAAAGGAAATGAAGGTCGACGAATTCCTGCTCTGGAATGCCAACAACCGTTATACTTCAGGTGTAGATTACGAAAAATAAGTAAACAGCTTCCTGCCATTTTCGAATATTAATTCAACATGCATCCATTAAAGACCCCACATTGTGGGGTCATTTTACTGGGATCCGTCCCGATATTTATTAAAGAATGATGAGGCTTAAGTACAATGATCCCAACAAATTCATTAAAGCAAAAAGCTAGACAATTCCTCTATATTTTATTCCCTATCCTTATTACACAGGTCGCCTTATCCGCCATTACTTTTTTCGATACGAATATGTCCGGCAAATATGGTACGAATGACTTGGCTGGTGTTGCCATAGGAACAAGCCTGTGGATTCCTATTCAAACCGGGCTCAGCGGCATCCTCATGGGGATTACCCCCATAGTATCTCATTTGATTGGAAGCAAAAAAGATAAGGATGTGGCTTATCAGGTTACTCAAGGCATGTGGCTGTCGCTGCTCATATCGCTGCTGGTTCTGATACTCGGCGCCTTCGCCCTTTCACCGGTACTTGACTTTATGAATCTGGAACCACAGGTGCGAGATATCGCTTTCCGTTTCCTCTGCGCCATCTCGGTAGGAATCATTCCGCTGTTTGGATACACCGTTATACGCAGCTGTATTGATGCTCTCGGTCAGACACGGGTCTCTATGTTCATCACACTGATTGCACTGCCGGTCAATGTAGGCCTCAACTATCTCTTAATCTTCGGGAAATTCGGATTCCCCCGTCTTGGAGGTGTGGGTGCAGGGGTCGCCTCAGCCATAACCTATTGGGTGATCTTCGCTATCTCCCTGCTCTTCGTCTACCGGACCGAGCCCTTCCGAGGCCTGCGATTATTCCGGAGCTTCTACTCCATGTCCCGGCGGAGCTTCAAAGAGCTGCTTAAGATCGGCGTGCCTATTGGCTTCTCCATTTTCTTTGAGACGGCTGTCTTCTCTGCTGTAACCCTTCTAATGAGCAGATTCGATACCGTCACCATTGCCGCCCACCAAGCGGCCATTAATTTCGCTTCCACACTGTATATGATTCCGCTGAGCATTTGCATGAGCCTTACGATCCTCGTTGGCTTCGAGAGCGGGTCCGGCAGATTGAAGGATGCCCGTCAATACGGAATAATGGGCATCGGGACTGCCGCTATTCTCTCTATGGTTACAGCTCTCGTGCTGCTGTTCGCAGGCAATCATGTTGCCGGCTTGTACTCAGATGAGCCAGAGGTGATTTCACTCATCCAGCATTTTTTAATTTACGCCATTTTCTTTCAGATATCTGATGCCATTGCCACTCCTACACAGGGGGTTCTTCGGGGCTACAAGGATGTGAACCCGGCATTTATTATCTGTTTTATCGCCTATTGGGTAATCGGCCTACCCACCGGGTATCTGTTAGCAACCTATACACACTTAGGTGCATACGGTTATTGGATCGGACTGATCACCGGGCTTGCCATAGGGGCTATCCTCCTGCTGTCCCGTCTTGTCAAAATACAGCGCAAGTACGGACAGACCCACGCAAAAACTGCCCGGATATAATAAAAGAACAGCGCGGATATACTCCCGCAGCTGTTCTTTTTGTTAGCGGCTTTTCACGATAAGCTCTACCGCATCCTGAATGACTTGATTGGGAGAATTCCCTTGCTCCAGTTCCTCCTGGATACAATGCTCCAGATTGGCCCCAATGACGGCACCTGCCGTTCGGTCCACTGCGGTTCTTATTGCCGTCAACTGAATAACAATCTCCCTGCAGTCTTGTCCTTCTTCAAGCATACTTAACACGCCCCGCACTTGTCCTTCAATCCGTTTGAGTCTATTCTTGATCGCTTTATCGTATTCCATTAGTAACACTTCCTTTAGATGAACAAATTGACACCCGAATCCTCAGCAGCCCCTAAATAACTGGCGACACCGCCAAATTCCACGCCTGCTATTAATTCCTCCTGCTTGATTCCCATAATATCCATACTCATTGTACATGCCATTAGCTTTACACCCGCATGGATTGCACCCGACATCAGCTGTTCAAGAGAGTCCACATTTTTTCGTTTCATGGTGTGCCGGATCAATTTTGCACCCAATCCCCCCATATTCATTTTGGACAAGGATAATTTGCGGGTACCTTGGGGCATCATCATGCCAAACATCTTGTCGAGTCCCTTTTTCTGAACCGCCGGAGCCTGCTCTCGGCGTAGCAGATTCAATCCCCAAAAGGTGAAAAACATGGTAACTTGCTTGCCCATTGCAGCTGCACCTGAGGCAATAATAAAGGAAGCAATCGCCTTGTCCAGATCGCCGCTGAACACAACCATAGTCGTTCCTTCCTTCTCCACAGGAGAAGGCAAGAAGCCGCTGTTCCCTTCTGGCTTCTGTATTCCTTTGCGCACAATGGCCTGAACCTTACCCGTTGAGACATCCAGGGATTCCAGTGTATTCTGCGTCTTGAGACACCACTGCCGGATATCCGGGCCAAAGCCGAAATCAGTTGCAACAATTTCAAGTAGCTGTCCTTCTTTCATGGACTTCACTGTCTCGTATACTTTGAGTATAGGGCCGGGACACTGCAATCCGCAAGCATCCAGCATAATTCGCTGTTCAGCGGTAACAGGATTTGCTTGATCCGCAACTTCAGGCACTGTAATAACTGTCTCAGTTGCCATCTTATCTCCTTGTAGATCGTCACTGCCTTCCCTGACCATAACAGCGTAGGTTTTATATCCGCCGTCAACATTCTTCACGTCGAATCCGTGCTGCATCAGCATCCTGGCAGCAATGTAACCTCTAAGACCGACTTGACAGGATACCGCAATCTTAATATCTGAAGGAATTTCCGCCAGGCGGGTTCTCAGCTCGGGAAGCGGGATGTTGATGGACCCGGGGATAAATCCGGCAAGACGCTCCACCTCATCTCTGACGTCGATAATAAGTCCTCCTGTCCGGGAGAAATCATCCACCTCGTGCCATTGAAGGTTCTTCACCATACCATCCATAACATTAGAAGCAACATAACCGGCCATATTGACAGGGTCTTTCGCCGAAGAATACGGTGGCGCGTAGGCCAGCTCTATATCCGCCAGTTCGTCTGCCTTGAGATTCCCACGGATGGCGGTGGCAATCACATCTATCCGTTTGTCGGCACCATCGCTTCCTACTGCCTGAGCACCATATATTTCTCCTGTGTGCGGGTTGAACAGCAGCTTAATAGCAATAGGGGCTGCATCAGGATAATAACCTGCATGTGAATTCGGATGAATGTGGATGGCCTCATAGGGTACACCTAGAGATTTCAGTGTTTTCTCGTTGTTCCCGGTAAGGGCTGAGGTTAAGCCAAAGGTTTTGATAATCGCTGTGCCCAGCGCACCTTCATAAGCAATAGCCCGGCCATTGATATGATCTGCGGCAAGACGGCCCTGACGGTTAGCTCCCCAAGCCAGAGATACCATCGTTTCGAATCCTTGAACCTTATCCCTCACTTCAATAACATCTCCGACTGCGTAGATTGCAGGATCGCTTGTCTGCAGTGTAGTGTTAACTTTCACAGCTCCCCGGACTCCCAGTTCCAGTCCACTATTTCTAGCCAGCTCATTCTCCGGTGTAACTCCAATGGCCAAAATAATCATATCTGTAGCCAGCGTTAATCCGGATGCGAGCTGTAGGGATCGGCCTCCCTCCGTAATCGCCTCCACACCTTCATTCAACCTGAATTCCACTCCGTTCAGGCGCATGTGTTCTTCTACCGGTTTTGCCATTTCGGGATCGAGCGGGTTCAGTATCTGAGTTCCCCGGTCAATAACCGTCACTTCAAGCCCGCGCTCCCGCAGATTCTCCGCCATTTCCAGTCCGATAAATCCCGCACCAATGACTGTTGCATGCTTCGGATGCTGATGATCGACATATGCCTTGATCCGGTCTGTATCCGGAATGTTTCTCAGCGTGAACAGATTATCCGCACTGGTAATCCCCGGAATTGGGGGAACAATCGGTCTTGCACCCGGAGACAGAATTACAATATCGTAAGGAATTTGAACAACTTCACCTGTAATTACATTACGGGAAACAACTTGCTTGCTCTCACGATCAATAGCTGTAACCTCAGTAAATGTCCTTACATCTATATTAAATCTTTGCTGTATCCCCTTCGGAGTCTGCAGGAACAACTTCTCCCGGGAGTCTATGGTTTCTCCAATGTAATAAGGGAGGCCGCAATTGGCAAAAGAAACATGCTCTCCCCGTTCCACCAGGATAATCTCATCAAGTTCATTTAATCTCCGCAGACGTGCAGCTGCTGAAGCACCACCCGCCACACCGCCAACAATTACAATTCTCTTGCTCATTCTTATTTTGCCCCCTTGTTTATACCCTATAGGGTATATATTATACAGTAGGGGGTATGTAGTCAAGAAAAAAGACCGCCATTCATGGCGGTCGTATCGAAGCACAATTTTTATTTTATTGAGAAAGGCGGGAAGCCAGCTCGTAAAGCTCAACATCAAAGTCTTTTTTGGTATTAACCACCAGATCAATGTCAGTAAGTGTCAGCTCGCCTTTGATAATACCGCAAGCTTTGTCAGAGTGACCTTCGAGCAAGGACCGCACAGCAAAGTCACCCAAACGGCTGGCCAGATTCCGGTCTCCTGGAGTGGGAGTACCTCCACGCTGAATATGTCCAAGAACGGTAACGCGAGCGTCCAGGGAGGCGTGACGGTCTTTCAGCGCTTGAGCCACATCTTCACCCTTGCCTACCCCTTCAGCGACGATTACGATACTGTGGCGTTTGCCACGGGCAAAGTTATCGCGCATCCGGTCAGCTACCTCGTTAAGATCATAAGGCATTTCAGGCACCAGAATCGTCTCGGCTCCGGAAGCAAGACCGGCGTGAAGCGCAATGTCTCCGCAGTGGCGGCCCATAACTTCCACGATGGATGAACGCTCATGCGAGGACATCGTGTCACGGAGCTTATTGATGGCATCAACTACAACACCTACCGCAGTATCAAAGCCAATAGTGTAGTCAGTGAACGATATATCGTTATCGATGGTACCAGGCAGAGCCATGGTATTAATACCAAGCTTGCTGAGTTTGTTAGCTCCCTTATATGAGCCGTCTCCGCCGACTACGACCAATCCGTCGATTCCCATCTCATTCAGAATATCAGCACCCTTTTGCTGTCCTTCAGGAGTCACAAACTCGAGACAGCGGGCCGATTGGAGAATAGTGCCTCCACGCTGGATGATATCACCGACACTGCGCAGATCCATAGGGAAAATGTCGCGGTTTAGCAACCCCTGATATCCACGCTGAATTCCGAACACTTCAATGCCATAGTAGATTGCGCTGCGCACTACTGCGCGAACCGCGGCATTCATGCCCTGGGAATCTCCACCACTGGTTAATACTGCGATTTTTTTTACGTTTGCCATCCTGTTAGTTCCTCCTTAAAATTGTGCGGAGCCCGTTCTTGAACAGAATTACGCCCCACAGCCTCTAATACATATGTCTGCGTATCCAGCGGCTGTTCACGAAGAAGAATAATCTTGTCAGAGGACTTCTTCTCATCAGACGCCTGGATACCGAGCGAACCTCCCGCTGTTCGCTAACTTTCGGATCGGATAAATAAAGTGCCAGCAAGCCTTCGATGACCATACGATGCATTGAGGTCTCGGGTAGATTCCGGACATCCCTGCGGGCCCACTCCACAATGGAGGCGATCCGGTTCAGCATGGTATCGGTATTGTCATAATAATTGCAGAAGTTGAGATCCCCGCCAGCCCGGTCTTCATCCTGATCAATCAGGTAATCCAGCAGAATGTGCAAACCGCATAAATGTGGAAAGTACGCTGCCCGGATCGAAGCCGCTGCTGATGTGCTCAGCTTGGGATCGCACGAAGCCAGAAACAACATAAACACACCCAAGGTAGAGCCTGTTGCTGCCGCAAATTCATTCCACTGCAAATGCGGAGCCCGTTTTCCTTCCACCTCCCACCATTCCTTCAGGGCAGCCTCCCTGAGATCGGGGCGAATGTGCTTATAAACCTGCAAATCCGTATACAGCACAGCCAGACCATGTACTTCTTCAGCTGCCGCAGCATAGCCTGGCAACAGGGACGTCATCTCCTGGCATTTACGGACGAGCCTGTGAAGATATCCTCCGTCGTTCTGCTCACTGCGAAGTGCATAGTAATTACCAAGCTCAGCCTTGGGGTTAATGGCGTCCAGCATGGACTGATGCAGCAGCCTGAAGTCGGCGGGATCAAGAGAAGTACTGCGGTCACACAGGTTGTCCAAATAATCACTGATCGTCTGATAAGCAACAATAAGCGGAATCAGTATATGTCTCATCGACAAATTGCCGGCGGCATATATTCCGCCACCCTGGCAGTGAAACTCTTTGGTCTCAATGCTGGCAAGCGCTTGCTTCCGTAGCTCGGGATCGGGAATCCCTTCTGCATCCTGGCGCCAGAAATGGAGACATTCCGCCACTTCCGGCAGCACGTACTTGTAGACCCTGCTCATCAGCCCTATGGGGCCACGAGGGCTAAGGTAACGGCCTTGCTCAAATTCATTCAATGACAGTGCCTCCACATTGTTGTCTCCTTATCCAAATCATCATTATTATAATATGCAGAGCGTATTTGTACAAACAACAAAATCACTTTCGCAAAACCATGAAAGATTCAGAAATCTCCTGTTACAGCGGACATCCGGCGTTACCTTTATGCTATACTAGAACGCGTTCATCACAAAAGTATGGATTATGAGACCATATTTCATATCCGAAGGAGTGCAAATCATGTTATCAGAACGGACCGGAGGCCAGTACAGTGACCAAAACTGGCTGCGATCCTTTATGTTCACGCTCTACGGCACCAGTGTGCTGGTTGTCTCTTATTTCCCCTTATTCTATACTCACATTGGGTTCAGCAGCCCGCAGATTGGAATCCTGTATTCTATCGGGCCGCTGATCTCCATTTTATCCAACCTGTTCTGGAGCATGATGAGCGACCGTATGGGCACGGTCAAAAAAATCATGGCCATTCTATTGGCGGGCCAATTGGTAACTGCGCTGCTGCTGGCAAGAACTAATGATTTTGGGACCGTAATGCTTATTTTGTCCCTTTTCTATTTCTTCTATTACCCGTTATTCCCGCTTGCCGATACAATGGCAATCAAAATTGCCCAGCGCCACGGGCGCAATTTCATTACGATCCGGGTATTCGGGTCACTTGGATACTCCTTCTTCGCACTGACGATTGGTTATGTACTAAGGGCTTTGGGATCATCGTACAGCATAGCGGTCTGTATTGTAATTGTAGTTATTGCACTACTCATTACCTTTGGACTGAAGGATGTCAAACGGACCGAAATAGACAACAAGGCTGATACAGCCGGTTCCCCGGCAGAACCGCTTAAGCGAGGAGGCCTGAAACAGATTTTGCTGCAAAAGGAAGTGTTATGGTTCTTCGGCAGCGTCTTCGTGCTTGCGATCGGTTACCGGATGAATGAAGCGTTCTTAACGCTCAGCCTCAAAGCCATGAATGCCGGAGATGAGATTATCGGATGGTCGCTGCTGGCTTCAGCACTGAGTGAAATCCCGGTATTCTTCGTCCTGAGTAAATATGGTGATAAATTCAAGGAGTTACCCCTGCTCGCATTTGCCAGCCTGATGTTTGCCGCCCGGTTCCTGTTCATGTCCCTTGCGAATGAGCCCGGTACGGTGATAGCTATACAGGCTATGCACAGCATCTCCTTCGGCATATATTACGTGACGGCTGTGCGGTATATTACGCGCATAATTCCCGATCATCTCCGTGCAACGGGCATGGCCATCTTTACTGTTGTATGGTCAAGCGCAGCCGGTCTGCTCAGCGGAACATTTGGCGGATTAATCTACGAGGATGCCGGACGTACGGTATTCTATGTGGTGGCCATGAGCTTCTCGCTGCTGGCCTTCGTTGGTTTTTTATCCAAACACCTTCTGGACACTGGTTTCAGTATTCATCGTTATTCCCGCCGTAAAAGCAATTAGTTCTATCCAAGGGCTGCACTTCTTATATAGTGCAGCCCTTGGTGGATAAAAAGGCGAAAATAAAAAAACACAGTTCCCGAAAGAACTGTGTGCTTTGTAAGTTCTGGTTACCACTCTTGCAAGTGTTGCCATTCCAAAAAATATATATTGTGACTGACAGATTAAACTGTCTGGCCGTTTATTATAATTTAACTACGTTAGCTGCTTGGGGACCACGGTTACCATCAGTAATATCGAACTCTACCGCTTGACCTTCATCCAAAGTCTTGAATCCGTCACCTTGAATTGCTGAGAAGTGAACGAATACATCTTCGCCGCCTTCTACTTGAAGAAAACCATAGCCTTTTTCTGCGTTAAACCATTTTACTGTACCTTTCAAATGAACAACCTCCTAAAAATACCGCCATATATGACGTATGCTTACATTATACCCCAACTATACCTGCGAATCAATCCATCATTTCCCTTCTAAAGTGATAATATTTGCTTTTCACTTCCTACGTGCGTTATCATTGAGCCAAAAGCCAAAAATCGCCAGGGTGGTAATGATAATGATCAAAAAACATGAAATATACAAAACAGACAAGTGGAATATGATGACAGTAGAGGTTCAGGGGCGCTATATTGTTCTCCGCGAAATTTCTGATCAATGGGGAGAAGAAACACATACTTTTATGAGCCGTCCAGCTATGATGCAATGGGTCAACAACCGTTTCAACAAAGAATCTTACAAAGATAATGAAGAAGAGTACAAGAATATCATCGCAGCTTTCAAACAGGTATAGCCGGAGATGGATAACGAGAATTTAGTCATCTTCATCATTGTAGTTCTCTGTCTGGGAGCAGTGCTGGTCATGGGTAAGGAAAAAGTGCCGCCGCGCCTCAAGCGCGGTATGGCCCTGACTGCGGTCATTCTGATTGCCATGGCTTTTATCTTCATTATCTATAGCTTGTTAGCATAGCATCTGGAACTAGATCATTAATAATCAGGATTTGGCAGGGCATACTAAGTCAACCTTAAGTGTTAAGGAGGCTTCCGTTATGTCCTTTTCCGCCAATACTCTTCCGCTACTGCTTGCCTTAAGCCTGCTGCCGGGTAATCCCGTATCAAACACGGTACTGCAGAAGAATATGCCTATATCATCCCATCATCCGAGGAGGATTTCTATGGAACAATTATTGAAGAGAAGTGAAGTGCCCGCCGAAAACCGCTGGAAGCTTGAGGATATGTTTGCTTCACAGGAGCAATGGGATGCAGAATATAAAGAGGCCAAGGAGCTGATTAGCAGCGCCGCCGATTTCCAGGGCAAGCTTGACTCTCCCGGAGCACTCAAACAATGCTTTGAGCTCGACGACAAACTGTCCCTGCTCACCGAACGCCTCTATGTTTACGCGCATATGCGCCAGGATGAGGATACGGCCGCCCCAACCTACCAGGCCCTCTCCCAGAAAGCCAAGAAGCTTGGAGTAGAAGCCGGGGAAGCTCTTTCTTTTGTCACACCGGAAATCCTTGCACTGCCGAATGAGACGCTGGACCAGTTCATTGCTGACCCTTCACTCTCAGACTACACTTTCACATTGACAGAAATGAAACGCGAGAAAGCGCATGTTCTCTCCAAAGCGGAGGAAGCTCTACTCGCCCAGGTAGGCACCCTTGCCCAAGCGCCGCAGACGGTATTCAGCATGCTGAACAATGCGGACTTGAAGTTCCCGAAGATCAAGAATGAGGAAGGCAAGGAAGTTGAACTGACGCATGGCAGCTACATTCAGTTCCTCGAAAGTCCGGACCGCGAGGTTCGCAAGAATGCTTTTAAAGCAGTCTATGAGACGTATGGCAAACAAAAAAATACAATTGCTTCCACACTGAGCGCAAACGTCAACAAAAATGTCTTTTACTCACGTGTGCGCAAGTACCCTTCTGTTCTAGAAATGTCCCTCTATGGCGATAACATCCCCAAGGAGGTCTACACGAATCTGATCGATACCATTCATGAGAGCCTGCCGCTGATGCATCGTTATATGAAGCTACGCCAGAAGTTAATGGGTGTCGACGAGCTACATATGTATGACCTGTTCGCACCGCTGGTAGACGAATACAAGCTGGATATTACCTTTGAAGAAGCCAAGAAGATTACCAAAGAAGGATTGAAGCCCCTCGGCGAGGATTATCTGGGTGTGCTGCAGGAAGGCTACGACAAGGGCTGGATTGATGTCTACGAAAATGAAAACAAACGCACCGGCGCATACAGTTGGGGAGCTTATGGTACCCATCCTTATGTGCTGCTGAACCATAATGATAACCTGAACAGCATGTTCACACTGGCTCATGAAATGGGCCACGCCCTGCATTCCTATTATTCGGACAACACGCTCAAATACCGGGATGCACAGTATACAATTTTCCTCGCAGAAGTGGCTTCTACAACCAACGAAGCGCTGCTGATGGACTACCTGCTCAAGAAGTCTACCGATCCGAAGGAAAAAATGTACCTGCTCACTTACTATGCCGACCAGTTCCGCACGACTGTATTCCGACAGACGATGTTCGCTGAATTCGAGAAAATCATTCACCAGCGCGCCGAAGAAGGCGAATCTCTGACGCCACAGGATCTGTCCGAAATCTACTATGACCTTAACGTCAAGTATTATGGCAAGGATATGGTGGTTGATAAGGAGATCGAGATGGAATGGGCCCGGATTCCGCATTTCTACAACAGCTTCTATGTGTACAAATATGCTACCGGCTTCTCCGCGGCTACCAGCTTTGCGAAGCAGATTCTGGAAGATGGCAAACCGGCGGTAGATAAATATCTCGGCTTCCTGAAGAGCGGCGGCAGTGATTATTCGATCAACATTCTCTCCAAGGCAGGCGTTGACATGTCCTCTCCTGCACCCATCCGTGAAGCGATGAGCGTCTTCGAAAGCGTAATTGAACAGATGGAACAGTTGACCAAATAAGGCATACCGCTTAGTATTACTGTAATCCCTTGCCCTCTGCGGGCAGGGGATTTATCTTGTCATCCATGCTTAGAGGAGGAAGTTACATGCGATTGCAATGGTCACTTATTTTAGGACTGATCTTCGCTCTGATTACAGCCGTGTTCGCAGTCATCAATGTAGATCCGGTTGAGGTCAATTTCTATTTTGACGTTGTCCGTATTCCACTGATCCTGGTCATTCTGGGCTGTGCCCTGATCGGCGGGGTTATTGTCGGCTCCTACGGCATCTTCCGTCAATACAAGCTCCAGAAACAGATCAAAGGTCTTACAGCTGAGCTGAACAAGCTCCGGGATGCGGATCATTCCTTGGATGCGGTAGCACTGAATCAGGACAGCTTCTCTACAAACAGTACGCCGCAGCTATGAGTTGAATTGCAGTTTCAATCTAATAACAGGAGGACATTTACCTTGATTACCATTCAACCTAATGAAGAATACATTCTAACCGTTCTTAAAAAACTGCTCGATACCCCTAGTCCTAGCGGCTATACAACTACAGTCATGAACCTTGTAGCTGAGGAAGCGGCAGCACTGGGTGTGTCGATGAGCTGGAACGAAAAAGGCGGCTTGATCCTAACCGTTCCCGGCCTTGATCCAGCCCGCACCATCGGCATCAGCGCCCATGTGGACACGCTTGGAGCCATGGTCCGCTCTATCAAACCGAACGGCACGCTGCGTCTAACCTCTGTCGGCGGTTTTACCATGAACAGCATCGAAAATGAATATTGCGTCATTCATACCCGCACCGGCCTCACTTATACCGGTACCATCCTGAGCAGCCATCCTTCTGTCCATGTCTATGCGGATGCGCGTGACTTCAAGCGTTCCGAGGAAAATATGGAGATCCGGATCGATGAAATGGTCTCCACCAAGGACGAAGTCCTAAAGCTAGGTATTGCTGTAGGTGACTTCATCTCCTTCGATGCCCGGGCAGTTATCACACCTAGCGGCTATATCAAATCACGCCATCTGGATGACAAAGCTAGCGTTGCCGCTCTGCTGGGACTACTGGAGAGTATCCGACGTGAAGGCTGGAAACCGCTGCATAACCTCTCCCTGCTAATCTCCAATTACGAAGAAGTTGGTCACGGCGCAGCCTGGATTCCGGGTGAGATCAGCGAGATCATCGCGGTCGATATGGGTTGCATGGGTGATGATCTAAGCTGTAAAGAGACGGATGTCTCCATCTGCGCCAAGGATTCCTCCGGACCCTATGATTATGCCATGACTGGACGGCTGATTGAACTTGCGAATCAATTGGCTATTCCATTCGCGGTAGATATCTACCCGCAGTACGGCTCTGATGCTTCCGCCGCCCTGCGTGGCGGGAACAATATCCGGGCTGCGTTGATCGGCCCAGGCGTACATGCCTCCCACTCCATGGAGCGCACGCACAAGCAGGCTGTGCTGAACACAGCCAAGCTTCTCGCAGCATATGTGGGCGCGAACTGAGGTTGTACTTGCTGGCCTGCGGCGGGCCGCGCAGCGCAGGCCGTGGCTGACAGCCGCCGTTCTTCTGACGGCGGCTGTTGCTGTTATGGCGGCTATCGTGCTGCTGACGAAGCCGCATCCGAGGGAGGCCTTCCACGGCCTCCCTCACGCTTACAGCTACCTGCAGGCGGACAGCTCCAGCAAGGTGCAGCTGTATATGATGTCAGCGGCACCAGCTGACATTGTGCTGCGCAGCGTGGTTTCACCGCTGCGCCCGGTTGCCGCCTACGGGATTAACGGCGGCTTCTTCTACGGTAGCGACCTGCTGTCGGTCGCGATCATGGACGACCGGCCGGTGAACGGCGTTCAAAGGGCGTATGGCTCGGGCTGGTTCAACGCCAAATATGCGCGTGGAACGCTGGTATGGGACGGCGCGAGCGGTTCGATGTCGGTTCAGGTCGTCTCCTCAGGAGATGACCTGTCCGTCACGGACCGCGGGCATTACTGGGCGCAGGGCGGGATCAGCATGAACCTGCAGCATGAAGAGCTGTGGCAGGCAGTGGCCGCCACAGAGCATCTGCCCTATGCTGACGAGCAGCGGATGCGCTCGGGGCTGGTCTACGATGAGGACGGAAAGCTGTGGCTGATCGTTACACCATCACGCTGTACGGCAGAGGAATTCCGTACAGCCATTCTGGAGACCGTCCCCGGTGAAGGGCGGGAAGGGATCTTCCTCGACGGCGACGGTTCCTCGCAGATGAACGCCGAAGAGGCTGTGCTGACCGGCGACTCGCGGCCGGTCGTACAGATGGTTGCCCTGGCAGGCGGCAAATAACCTGCCGGAGGGTTCGCCGGATGAAAAGGCGAATCTACATTAATTGCCAAGACCTTATCTTCCATAGCCTTAATATGAGCCCCGGAAGAAAATATATAGCAATAAAATAAGCAGGCAGGTTTCCGAATCCGGAAATCTGCCTGCTTGCAATTCTGAATTCTTATTCCCACACCTGATCCAGCTTGTCCGAATAGTACAGAATAGCCTGGCGGTAACTCCCGATCCCTTTATCGGAAGAAGTCTCCGCGAGCACTGTCAGCGTCAGCTTCATCGCTTCACTATGATCACCCAGATTGTGCAGTGTCATGGCCAGAAAAACCACAAATTCCTTCTGCTCCGGATACTCGTGCAGCCCCTGCTCCAGCACTTCCTTGGACCGGTTATACTCACCTAGGGTCCGGTAGGTGCTGCCTAGTCCCAGAAGAGCACCCATACGCTGCTCCTGGGCCAGGCCCAGTGACAGACTGCGCTCATAGTAAGGCACAGCCTCCCGTTCCAGGCCCAGTACATCATGGGTCCAGGCCAGCTGATAGTGCAGCTCTGCATTCTCTTCATCTCCACTCAGCAAGGCTAGAAGCAATTCTCTTGCCTCTTCAGCCTTCCCGGCGGTGCGAAGGGACACTGCGTCTTCAATCGAATGTGTCAATCTCTTCTGCCTCCTCTTTGCGCTGTAAAGCCGTTACGTTATACGAAAACACAGCATTCAGGGCAGGAGCTCTGAATGCTGTGCTAATGTCACAAATGTGGTGAGTCATCAAGCGTAATAGCAGGTAGCCGTCACTAGGATGATGCGAAAATGACGCTTGATATCCAAGGATTAAAGGATACCCGCGTCCTACGCTTTACCGGCAATCTTCTCTGCCAGCTCATTCAGATACGTCCAGCGCTCCATCAGACGCTCCAGCTCGGCTTCTGCCTGCCGCTGCTTCTCGACCAGCTCCTGAAGCTTGCCGGAATCCGCAAAGGCTGCTTCCATCTGTACACTAATGTCGGCCAGATGCTGTTCTGCCTGCTCAATGGCCTCGTCAATTCCTTCATATTCACGCTGTTCCTTGAAAGTGAATTTCAGCTTTTCTCTGGAAGGAGATGCCGCTACAGCTGCCTGTCCTTGTTCCGGAGCAGAGCCGCGCTTGCCTGAACTCTCTTCTACTCCACCAGCAGGGACATTCTTCGCGAGCCATTCCTCGTATTCACTATAATCGCCTACATGCAGACGAATGCTTCCATTCTCAAAAGCAATTAGCTTATCCACTGTGCGGTCCAGGAAATACCGGTCATGGGATACTGTAAACACTACGCCTGGGAATTCGTCCAGATAATCCTCCAGTACGGCAAGTGTGCCGATGTCCAGATCGTTGGTCGGTTCGTCCAGCAGTAATACGTTGGGCGCTCCCATCAGGACTCGCAGCAGATAGAGACGTCTCTTCTCTCCTCCGGAGAGCTTGGCAATCGGCGTCCACTGCATAGCCGGTGGAAAAAGGAACCGTTCCAGCATCTGTCCGGCAGTAATTACACTCCCGTCCGCTGTACGGATGATCTCCGCTTCTTCCTTTACATATTCTATGGCCCGCATGGTGTCATCCATATCCTGATGCTCCTGGGTGAAATACCCCAGCTTGACGGTTGCACCAAGCTGAACCTCTCCGCTGTCCGGCTGCAGCTTGCCGGCAATCAGATTGAGCAAGGTTGATTTGCCGCTTCCGTTCGGACCTACAATGCCTACCCGGTCCTGAGGTACCGCGATATAGGTCAGATCCTTAATCAGTGTCCGTCCATCCAGGGACTTGGTTAGATCTTTCATCTCAATAATTTTGCGGCCCAGACGTGTCGAGGCCACGGAAATGTCGAGTGCACCCGTTGACGCCGCGCCTTGACTGTCCTTCAGCTTCTCATAACGGTCAATTCTGGCCTTTTGCTTCGTCGAACGGGCCTTGGCCCCACGGCGAATCCAAGCCAGCTCGGTACGCAGCAGATTCTTGCGCTTCTGCTCCATGGACGCCTCACGCTCCTCGCGTTCGGCCTTCAGCTCCAGGAAACGCGAATAATTCGCTTCATACCGGTACAACTGCCCACCGTCCAGCTCCAGCATGACACTTGCTACCCGCTCAAGGAAATAACGGTCATGGGTTACCATCAGCAGTGCGCCGCGCCGTTTCTGCAGATATTGCTCCAGCCAGGCTACTGAGTCTGTATCAATATGGTTCGTAGGCTCATCCAGGATTAGCAGCTCAGAAGGGGTAATTAGGGCCGCTGCAAGCGCAACCCGCTTGCGTTGTCCGCCGGATAACGTCTCCATCCGCGCATCAAACTGTGTAATGCCGAGTTTGGTGAGCACGGTTTTGGCTTCACTCTCCAGCTGCCACGCGCCGGCAGCGTCTATGGCTTGTCCAATCTGTACCAGCCGGCTCTCCAGGGCAGCGTCGCCCGGGTTTTTATCCAGAAGAGGCAATGTCTCCATATACTCCCGCATGGTTGCAAGCTCCGGCTCATCCCCGGCAAAAACCTGCTGCAACACGGTGTTGTCCGGCTCATACGGCGGATTCTGTGCCAGGTACTGTACCCGCACCGAATTCCCGATGGAAATTTGTCCGGCATCTGCGGTATCCAGACCCGCAATGATTTTTAGAAAGGTAGATTTCCCTGTACCATTCACACCGATGACGCCAATCTTGTCCCTGTCATCCATTCCAAACGATGCATCCCGGAACAGTGTTTTTTCCCCATAACTCTTGGAAAGGTGTTCCACGGTCATAATATTCATGCTCTGTCCTCGCTTGCCTAATATTTTAAACCGGATCTGTACAACTTACTGCCCTGCCGGTAAATCTCCAAGTGATGCATTCATGTTAGCAACTGCACCTTCGATAAAGAGACTGGCTACAAACCTCGTTCGTTGGTTCGCATCCTCTTCCGAGAAGGAAGGATCAAACAGGATATCCATCTTCAGCCGGTCCAGCATACCGATGTACGACTTCGCCATCAGCTCCGGCTCATAGGCCCCGCCTTCCAGCAGCACCTTCACTACTGCCTGCATATACTCTTCCATAAAACGCGCCATGTAGGCTACCAGCTCAGGGTTGTTGTTCGGCGCCCGAAAGAAAAGCTTCGTATGCTGCTTGCGTTCATAATAGTAAAATAAGTGATGCTCTGCAATAACGGACAGCTTCGCGTTCAAGCTGCTGCAGGCCTGGAGCTTAACTTCGAGCTGCTGAAGAAATCCTTCACAGTCCCGCCGGGTGACCGCCATGAACAAATCCTCTTTATTTTTGAAATATAAATAGACCGTGCCCTTGGCAATCCCTGCACGCTCAGCCACTTCCGACATCTTCGTTTCGTAGAAACCGCCTGAACCGAAGAGCTCGTAAGCGGCATCCAGAATGGCTGTATGTTTGTGAATGGACGCGCTGCTCACCGGTTCACCCCCTTCAATATTACGGATATTGGTGTATTCATGATATGAAAAGCATGTACCTCTTGCGCCTGGTGTTATAGACCACCGATCAACAGAGCGGCAACGCCACCCAGAATGGAGCTGACGGCATTGACTGCGTCATTATCCATCCATCGCCAGCCACGGGCATAGACCGTGGGCTGGCCGCAATGCCGCGAGGCTTCTACCTCGCGGCCGCATACGGTGCAGCGGTTCATACGCTGCACCGTGGCCCCTAGAACCGAGTCGGCGAAGGCGCCGACGAGGCCCCCAAGAAGTCCTGCCAGCGTAAGCAGCAGGACTGAGTGCCCCGGCATGCCGGAGGCTGCCCTCAGCAGCCAGGAGGCAGCGCCGATCAGGGCGCCGCCTGCAGCGGCGGCCAGGGTTCCCGGCAGCGAGACACCGCCAGAGGTGCCGGGCGGCAGAATACGCCCCGTCAGCACAGAGCGGGGCGGCTTCCTGGCGAGGGTGCCAATCTCCGTCGCCCATGTGTCCGAGGTTACAGTCGCCATGACGCCGATGAACAAATATCCCCATAGCTCCAAGGGATAGATGGCGTTCAAGAGTACCAGCAGCATGCCAAGGCCGCCGTTGGCGAAGACCTGGCCGGCATCCCGGCGCCCTGTTTTGTCATAGGTGGCTTCCAGCTCTGCCTTATTCTCATGGTGGAGCTTCGAGAGCAGGGTGGAAGAGATGAAGAACAGCAGCAAAATCCCAAACCAAAAGGCATTCCCTGCCCCGAAATAGATCGTCCCCATAGCAACCGCAGCTAGCATACCGGATAAGCTGAGCGACTGCTTATAATAAGCCGCTCCGGCCACCAGCAGAGCACCGCAGAAGCCGATTGCCCATTGCAACACTTCAAGTCCCGCAGGCATAGGCTAACCGATCAGGCAGGTGCCCATTAAGCGATCGCCCCACAACAGCTCGAACGAATCGCCTGAAGCCACAGGGCCAACACCAGCCGGAGTACCGGTAAAAATAATATCATCTTTGCCCAATCCGTAACGTGCTGCAATGAATTCCACAATTTTTTGCAATGAAAAAATCATGTTCTTGACGTTCCCGCGCTGGACCTCCACCCCGTTCTTGCGAACGGTGTAATCCGTTGCTTCCAGCTCTTCCGTATCCGGAAACGCAATATAGGGAGTCAACGGTGCAGCGTTCTTGAAGCCTTTGGCAGGCGTCCAGGGCAGACCTTTCTTTTGCAGATCGTTGTGCACATCGCGCAGAGTGAAATCCAGACCCAGGGCCATCACATCCACCAGCTCCTGTACGCTCATGCCAGGTACATAATCCCTTGCGATCCGCAGAACAATCTCACCTTCGTAATGAATCAGTCCGGCATCTTTTGGAAGCTCGATAATGGCTTTGTCGAGGGGAACCGCCGCATGCGAAGGCTTAAGGAAAATCAGCGGCTCCACCGGTACCTTGTTGCCCAGCTCCTCCGCATGTTGCTTGTAATTTCGTCCCACACAATAGATATTGTTAACGTCAGCGCACATGTATGCTTCAGCTCTCTTCCCTGTCAATTATAAGCATAAGCTACTCTTACAAAAACGTATCGCCCCAAATATCGGGACGGTTCGTACAGATCATAATCTCTGAATGCATTTCGGCCAGGCGGCGCATCTCTTTCGCCTTATTCACCGTCCAGGCCATGACCCGCACCCCGCGCTCAGCGAGCAGCTTGGCCAGGTTCGGATTCAGCCGGTCAAAGCTGATCGACAGAAAAGAACAATCGAGCTCCTTGAGCTTCCTTGCCGGGTCGCCAGACCTTGCGTCGTAGATCAATCCCGTGCGGTAACGCGGGTCCAGCTCCTTAATTCGCTGTAGCGCACCGGCGTCGAACGAGGTCAGTACCACCTCATCACGCATGCCGTGTGTGTTGACAAGCTCAATCACCGCTTTTTCCAGCCCGGGATACATATCCCCGCTTGTCTTCAGCTCAATGTTCAACCGTAACCTGCCACAAGCTAACTGCAGCACCTCTTCCAGGGAGGGAACGCGTTCTCCGCGAAAGGCCCTGCCCTTCCAGCTCCCAGCATCAAGGCGCCGGACATGTTCATAATCCATATTCTTGACTTTGCCATGTCCGTTGGTGGTGCGGTCAAGCGAGAAATCATGGATAACTACGGGGACACCGTCCTTCGTGAGTTGAACATCAATCTCCATCCATTGTACATAAGGAAGGGCAATGGCCATTCTTATGGCAGCAAGGGTATTCTCCGGTGCTTTACCCGAAAACCCGCGATGGGCCACACACAAATTATTCATCATAAGCACCTCCGGCAGAAGTATGGTCAATGTCTGCCCCTACTTGACAACCTGAACTACATTCCCGTCATTGCCGATCTTCACAAGGCCGGAGGACAGGGACTGCACTTTGTGCAGCAGCAGTTGGCCGTCCACTTCATTCATGGGCACGGGCTTAGCCAGCTCCGCACTCATCGGACTGAGCTTCATTGAACACTGCCCCTGTGCGCTGCACTCTGCCTGAAACACAGCGGTATCCCAGGTGGCTCGGGTCAGCGAACGGGTGAAAATAAAGTTGCCGGTGCTGTAAGCGATCCATTTGCCTTTGTAGGGCTCAATCCCCTGCAGCACATGCGGATGCCCGCCCATGACCAGATCTGCGCCTGCATCAATGAAGCTGCGCCCAAGCGCTTGCTGGACCGAATCATATTGTTCCATCCGTTCTTTGCCCCAATGTACCATTACAATGACAAGATCAGCTTTCTTGCGGGCGCCAGCGATAACCTTCAGCGCTTCCGCACTGTCATACACTGAAGCTACTCCAGGTTTGCCAGCCTGCGCCTGCCACTCCATTGCAGGCAATACACGTGTGAAACCAAGCAGAGCGATACGAATGCCATTTCGTTCAAAATACTTGGCGCTATATGCTTCGGCTGCGTTCGCTCCGCCTCCTACATACGGGATGCCACGTTTGTTCAAATGATTAAGTGTATCCAGCAGGCCTTCCTCACCCTGATCAAGGGTATGGTTGTTCGCCAGATTCACCGCATCTACACCGGCAGCCTTCAAAGAATCCAGCGCCTTAGGCTCTCCCTTGAATACAAACTGCTTGTTGGCTGCGCCTACCCCTCCGGTGGTGATTGGCGTCTCCAGATTAAGAATGCTCAGATCATCCTTCTTGAACATGCCATCCAGGTCAGCATACGAATAATCGTAGCCTTTTTGTTGCAGGATTTCACCCGCTTTACCTGAAAAAATGACATCTCCCGCAAAACTCAGCTTCACGGTCTTCCCAGCATTCTCTGGAAGGCCCGAAATCTGGCTGCTACTGGAATTGCTGGTGGAGCCTTTATCTACGGGATCTTCTGTGCTTTCCGGTACAGAGCTTGCTTCAGGAGCAAGGGATGGGCCAGGTTCCGTAGGAACTGGAGTCGTCTTTGGAGTCGTCTCTGCAGAAGGTTCAGATGAAGACTCCGCAGCCGGCGAAGGTTCGGGTGTAGGCTGAGCCGAAATCGTAGGTTCGGGCTCCGCATCCCCCTGCTCCGGTGATGGAGAACTAAATATTGCAGCAGCCGGCGGTGGATCACCGCTTGGATCTGGATCGCCCAGAAAAGCATAAGTCAACAGAGCAGCAATCATGAGAAGCAGACTTACGTTAATCCATGCCCAAACCGTTCTGCGCCGGCGCTTGTTGCTTGGCTTGTTGTTTTTTCGGGTACGTGAACGCGGCGGATACATGAATGCAAGTAATCTCCTTTATCCTAAAATTGTTTCTATTATAGCATAAGTCCCGCCCCATCCTCCAAAATAGAGAGGCTACTCCAAAGAAGACAAGCAAAAACGGTGAAGCGCGCCTTACGGAGCACTTCACCGTTACTGTTAACTCATTACTACGGACTGTTCCGGTTGATCCTTGAAGTTGAAGGAAGCTTTCTCTGCCGTCAGCTTAGCCTGCTTGATGCAGTCTGGCATGCCAATGCCGTCATAACCTGCACCAAATGCATATACTCCAGGCAGCTTCTGTTCTAGCTCGCTGCGAAGACCGGCAATATTCGATGGATGTCCCACCGGATATTGCGGCATGGAATGTTTCAGCCGGGTAATTTCCGTAAACAACGGCTTGGCGGAAATGCCCATAATCTCCCGGAGATCCTTGAGCACTAGTTCAGCCAGAGCCTCATCAGGTAATTCTACATTCTGCTCATCACCTGAACGGCCGACATAACAGCGGAGCAGCACGCGGTCATCAGGACTGGTATGCAGCCATTTGGTGGATGTCCAGGTGCAGGCCGTAATATTTCGTCCTTCCTTCCGCGGAACCAGAAAACCGGAACCGTCATATTCAGTCACAATATCCTTTTTCTCAAAAGCCATGACTACATTCGCAACCGATACATAGTTAACATTGTCCAGTGCTGACACATCCACATGGGGACGAAGCAATTCCGCAGCAGCAAAATTCTGGACTGTGACGTACACGTCATCTGCTGTCAAGGTCTCCCCGTTATCCAGTGCTACCTCATAACGAGGTGTAGGAGCTGCTCCTGAAACCTGCGAGGCAGGGAATGCGGACTCTGTACCGCTTATTACCTTGATGGCTGTAACACCCGTTCCCGTCCGCTGCTCGACATCATGCAATTCATGTATCAAGGCTTGGACCAGACTCTGGAGCCCTTTGCGGAAGGTAAGAAAGGCACTTTTTTTGGTACCGGTATGCGTTTCAGCCGGCTTCCGTCCCATCATCATCCCGCGAATGAGGCTGCCGTACCGCCGCTCTACTTCACCGAATTGCGGAAACGTAGCCTGCAGGCTGATCTTGCGCATATCTCCGGCATAAATTCCGGCAAGTAGCGGCTCGGTCATATTCTCCAGAACTTCTGTCCCCAGCCGGCGTTCGATCAGTTCGCCCAGCGACTCATCCTCGGAACTGCGCCGTGGCGGAATGACAAAATCCATCATTGCCCTCATTTTGCCGCCAAAAGTAACGAGACCGCTTTTCAGAAACGGTTTGAGTTCCGTGGGAATGCCAAGCACAAGTCCGGCCGGCATGGGATGCAGCTTGCCACGCTGCAGTATGTACGTCTTCTTGGCATTCGGGTTCGTGGTTACTAGCTCATCACCGATTCCCAGCTCCTTCGCCAGATCACTCATCACCGTCTTTCGGGCCAGAAAAGAGTCCGGTCCTTTCTCAATCACAAAACCCTCGCGGTGCAGCGTTTCTATCTTGCCGCCAAGACTCCCATCCTTCTCTACCACAATGATATCCGGCTGAATCCCAGCTTCGCGGTAATATTTGCGGACATAAAAAGCGGCGCTGAGGCCACTGAGGCCTCCGCCGATAATTACAACTTTGCGGGCAGTGCCAGTCATGATTGCCCCACCTTCAGCTCTTTGGCCTTGGTGCGGACCACATCACTCAGCACAGACATATACGCCGGGTCACTGTTGAGTGAGTCAATACGCATCAGCCGCATATCCAGTTCAGAGGCCAACGCCTGTGCTTCAATATCCAGGTCATACAGCACCTCCAAGTGATCGGAGACGAAGCCAACCGGAGCAACCAGCACATATTCGACCTGCGCTTCACTAAGCTCGTGCATCGTCACCAGAATATCCGGTCCGAGCCATGGCTCGGCAGTACGGCCAGCGCTTTGCCAGGTGAACTGCCAGGAGCTGACTCCCGCTAACTTAGCGACAGCCTCAGAGGTTGCCAGCAGCTGGTCCCGGTAAGGGTCTCCCATGGACAAAATACGTTCCGGCAGACTATGGGCGCTGAATAATACACGGACCTCGTCGCGTGCTGCACCTGCTTCTTCAAACAGGTCCAGCTTGGCTGACACTCTGCGGCTCAGAACATCAATCAGTTCAGGATGAAGATGATAGCTCTCCACGAAGGCCATTTCGATTCCGCTGGCTTCCGCCTTTTCCTTGGCGCGTTTGATATAGGTGCCGACACTCATGACGGAGTAGTGAGGGGCGAGGACAATACCTACAGCTTGGGTAATGCCGTCCTTGACCATCGCTTCCACACCGTCCTCTATAAAAGGGTGGGCGTGCTTGAGTCCTTGGTAACAGACATATTCTACCTCTTTGCCGGAATAACTGCTGTTCAGCGCGGCTTGCAGCGCTTCCACTTGACGATCCGTATTTTCCCGAAGCGGAAAAACCCCGCCGACGATGGCTTCATAGCGGTCCTTCAATTCCTTCAATTGCTCTGGAGACGGGGCATTGCCACGGCGGATATGTGTATAATATGCTTCTACCCCTTCCAGACTTTCAGGAGTGCCGTAAGACATTACGAGTACACCAATTTTGGTAGTCATATATTCCATCCCTTTCTGCAGATAATGGGCACCATAAGTGATCCGGTCATAATCATAAACGGGTGGTTTCGGTTTTCTTCAAAGTCTCACGGGAATAGTCATGGACATACTCAGTCAGTTCCTTTAGCGTGTCCAAAGACGCCTCGGGAAATAAACCATGTCCCAAATTAAAAATGTAACCTGGTTCAAGCATGCCTTCATCCATAATAGCTTTTGCCCGTTCCTTGAGCAGATTCATTGGAGCCGTCAGCAGAAAAGGGTCCAGATTGCCTTGAACAGCAAACCCGCCGCCGGTGCGCTGTCTGCCTTCAGTAATGCTGACGCGCCAGTCCAGCCCGATTACATCGGCCTGAAGATTCGTGAGGCTTGGAAGAAGCTCTCCAGAGCTGACACCCGGAAAATAAATCTTCGGCACATCAAGATCTGAAAGCCCGGCAAAAATACGGGAGATGGTCGGCAGCACAAAGCGTTCGAAATCAAGCGGAGCGAGTGAACCTACCCAGCTGTCGAACAGCTGAAAGGCTTTACCGCCGCTGGCTACATGGGCACGTAAATAAGTGATCACCATATCCCCAAGCTTATCCATCAGCTTGAACCATACCTGCGGCTGACTGTACATCAATTCCTTAGTACGGTGATAGCTCTTGGAAGGTCTTCCTTCGATCAGATAGCTCGCAATCGTGAAAGGTGCTCCTGCGAAGGTAATCAGCGGCACTTCGAGCTCTTTGTCTAAGATAGCAATGGTCTTCAGGATGTGGCTAAGATCGCCTTCCACATCAATAGGCTTCAGGCGGTCCACGTCGGCTGCACTTCGAATCGGGTTCTCAATAACAGGGCCAATGTTCTTCACGATGTCGAACTTTACTCCCAGTGAAGCCACCGGATTCATGATGTCGGAGTACAAAATGGCTGCATCCACGCCCAGCTTGCGAACAGGCATCATAGTAACCTCTGCTGCCAGCTCCGGCTGCTCACAAATTTCGAGCAGCGAGTAATTCTCTTTAATTTTACGGTATTCGGGATCATACCGGCCAGCCTGCCGCATGTACCATACGGGAATGTGCTCCGTGTCTTGCTTCCTGCAGGCGCGGATAAAAGTATCATTGTAGGTCATGATAAGATCTCCATTAGTTGATAGAATGTGGGTTAACGCTTATCCTTTATTATGCTCTTTTTAAAACTTCGGAACAACAGCCGAACCAACGAGGGAATGACAATCCCATGACATTACTATGACAAGTGTTGCATCTTCCGTCTCTGAAACTATGATATAATGATTGAATGTCTTTTTTTGAGAGCTCGTGATCTTTGAATCCTTTGAAAGGAAGTGAAAGCACTTTGAAGAACTGGGAGACCTGGAAAATCAACCTCATCGTGCTTTGGTTCGGTCAATTTCTGGTTAATGCCGGTATGACTATGATTACCCCGTTTCTATCCTTATATCTGGCTAAGGACCTCGGAGTTCAGGGCCATGCGCTCGGAGTGTGGGCCGGTCTTATTTTTGCAGCTAACTTCATGACCTCGTTCCTGTTCCAGCCGCTCTGGGGTAAGCTGGCCGATAAATACGGGCGTAAAATCATGCTGCTGCGCTCCAGCTTCGGCATGGCGCTGGTCATTGTGCTGATGGGCTTTGCCCAGACGCCTATGCAGCTGTTGCTGCTCCGCCTGCTTAACGGGACGATCTCCGGATTCAATCCGGCCTCCATCGCACTTGTATCGGGCAATACCCCGAAAGCCCGCATGGGTTTTGCCATGGGGCTGATGCAGTCCGGCTCCGTCGCCGGGACCATTCTGGGTCCGCTGATCGGCGGCGCACTGGCCGACTGGATCGGGTACCGCCCAATCTTTTATATCGTGGGCGCACTATTATTCGCTGCATCCCTGCTAGCCTTATTTCTCGTGAAAGAGAAATTCGACCGTGCCGAAGCGGCGCAGGCTCCGCAGATTTCCGTGCTTGCAGGCTTCAAAGAGCTGGCTAAGGTTCCGCAGCTGCCGGCATTGTTCGGTGTAACATTCCTCCTCCAGTTCGCCATGATTGCACCGATGACGCTGCTTCCGCTCTATGTTGAGAAACTGCATGGCAGCGCCGTGGACATTGCATTCTGGGCAGGAGTCGTCAGCGCGGTTACCGGTGTGTCCAACATGCTTACATCGCCATTGCTCGGCAAGCTGAGCGATAAGATTGGCGCTCACCGTATACTTACCTACGCCCTGATCGGCGCAGCGCTGTTTATCATTCCGCAGGCCTTTGTGACAACGGTCTGGCAGCTGATTATCGTACGCTTCCTCATGGGTGTCTTCATGGGCGGCCTGCTGCCTAGCGTGAATGCTCTCATCCGCTCCTATACTCCTGACGGTAAAGAGAGCCGGGCCTTTGGTTTCAACAGCAGCATGCTGGCTCTGGGAAACATGCTTGGAGCTGTCATCGGCGGCTTTTTGTCCGGCTATATCGGCATTGAAGGATTATTCCTTATCTCCGGCGGCTTCCTGCTCGTCAACACGGTATGGGTACGGCTGAAGCTGTACAAAGGATCCCCGCCGCGATTGTTCCGCTGATGAGATCAGCGCTTGCAGTACTATTTAACCATAGCCAGCGCCAAGCCATCGTAGGCAGGGAGCAGGGTACTTGTCAGCCGTTCATCAGATGCAATCATCTCATTAAAACGGCGCATGGCCTGTACCGCCGGTCCATTCTTCTCTGTATTCAATGTCCGTCCGCGCAGAAAAATATTATCTCCGGCGATCACCGCCCCAGGCGATGCAAGCTTGATGGCATATTCCAGATAATTCGGATAGTTCTCCTTATCGGCATCAATAAAGAAAAAATCAAAGGTCCGGCCCTCCGCTTCCAGAAGCTTCAGGCTGTCAAGCGCGGGGCCGAGCTTGTACTCTACAGCTTCACCGTATCCGGCCTCTTCCAGGTGCCGTCCGGCAAGCTCTGCATATTCGGGCTTCAGTTCAAGCGAGGTCAGCCGCCCTCCGTTGATTAGCCCGCGGCAAAGGCAGATACCGCTGTACCCGCCGAGTGCGCCGATCTCCAAAATGCGGGTGGAACGCGACATTGCAACCAGCATCGTCAGCAGCCGTCCATAACCGGGTGCTATGGATACTTCAGGCATACCGCTGTCCTTAATGGTCTGCTTCACCTTAAGCAGCAGCTTGTCCTCTGTATATAAATATTCACTGTATTCTTCTTGATCGGGCATAGGTATTCTCCTTTGTGGTTAGTACTGTTCCTGGAACATCAATCGGGATAAATACGGTAGGACGGGCATTGTGCTGCGTCCCTCCTTCCCCTATACTGGATAGGCAAGCCATATGAGGATTACCGGAAGCACGCTTCCCTTATTGTAAAGGTTATATGTATTCATCTACAAGTCAAACGGAGTTGAGCGAATTTGGGCAAATTACAACTGATCGCTACCGCCCCCATGGGGCTGGAAGCTGTCGTAGCACGTGAATTGAACGAACTGGGTTATGAGACCACGGTCGAGAATGGCCGGGTATTGTTCAGTGGGGATTACATAGATATCTGCCGCTGCAATCTATGGCTTCGGACCTCTGATCGTGTACTGGTGAAAATGGGCCAGTTCCCAGCCAAAACCTTCGACGAGCTATTTGAAGGCGTCAAGGCGATAGAATGGCAGGACTGGATTCCCGAAAACGGAGAATTCCCCGTAGAAGGAAGGTCGCATAAATCCCAGCTTACCAGCGTACCTGCCTGTCAGGGGATTGTCAAGAAAGCCATCGTCGAAAAGCTGAAGCTATCCTACCGTACCGAATGGTTCCCGGAGAACGGACCGCGGTATGTAGTGGAAGTGATCCTTTTGAACGATACTGCACTGATTACGCTGGACACCACTGGTCCCGCACTGCACAAACGCGGATACCGGCGCCAGGCGACGGAAGCACCGCTGAAGGAGACTATGGCTGCCGCGCTGATCCAGATCAGCCGCTGGAACGGTCACCGTCCGCTGTTTGATCCATGTTGCGGTTCCGGTACACTCCTAATTGAAGCGGCGATGATTGCCTGGAACATTGCGCCAGGACTGCGGCGCTCCTTCCCGTCGGAACATTGGCCGGAAATCCCGAAGCGCCTCTGGGAAGAAGCACGCGAGGAAGCCTTCGACGCAGTGCGGGACGATTATCCGCTGCAGCTGACCGGGACAGATATTGATCCCGCAGCGATTGAAATCGCCGAAGCCAACGCCAAGAGTGCCGGACTCGCCGGAGAAATCACGTTTAAGGCTATCGCTGCTGCCAAAGTCAGACCTGAAGGCGAATACGGCTGCATCATCACCAATCCTCCCTACGGGGAACGCATCAGCAATGACAAGGAAGTAGAGAAGCTCACCCGGCAATTTGGTGAAATGATGCTGTATCTTCCAACCTGGTCCTTTTTCGCCATCAGCCCCTATAAGGAATTCGAACAATTCTACGGACGCAAGGCGGACAAACGGCGCAAGCTGTACAACGGACGGATTGAATGCCAGTATTATCAATACCTGGGTCCACTCCCACCACGCAATCAGCAATAAGATGCATAGGGTTATGGTGCATGCTCTGCAACAAGAAACGGACAGATCCCGAGAAGGATCATGTCCGTTTTTTTGATTTATAGAATGATCGCACTTTCTGCAATTACATCCCGCTGGCAGATTCGGGCGACCCACCTTTTCCTCATTGCCGTATACCGCAGCAGTATGCTTCTTTTGGCTCCATTACCTCCTATGTATCTGTCTGATGTTGATAATCTTCAACATTCTATCATACCCCTCCGAGCACACCCAAGCACGTTTCCCGGAGCCTACAAAAGCAAAAAACCTCCGCTTCACTCAGCGGAGGTGATGATATAACACAGTGCCTACTCCTTAGTAACTGGCTGTTTGACAAACGCCTGGGCTTTGGCCAGAACCTCATCTTCAGTAGGGGCACTGACATACCGGCCATTGATATAGACAAACGGCCGTTTGCCGCAAGGCCCGCAATAGGAGATACATCCAGTCTTGATCTCGGCGTCCGGCGCCATCTTGCGCAGCTTGGGGAGGATACTTTTCATCTTGATATGATTACATTCGTCACAAACGCGTATATCGTTAGCCATGGAGCAACCCTTCTTTATGTCCGTAAAATACGGGCGAACACTTAGTGATCGCCATGATTTCCTTTAGACGGATTAGTGATGACAAAACCTTCTTCGGGGAAGTACAAATAATCAATCTTCACACCGTCCAGCAGCGGCTGGTTCGGATCAAGAATTACATCAATTTCTTTATCCGTGGATACCACTACATCATTTTCCTTAGGCGTGTCCAGGTCGAGGCCATAGTGGGCATGATCGCCGTGGGCATGTGTAATGGCTACGCGCAGCTTCAGCTCGCTGTTACCTTCAAGTTCCATCGTTTTCTTTATCACTTTAGCCGCATTGCGGGTAATTTTGACGTTCATCCTCATCCATCTCCCAGGCATCTATAGTTTAAATACTCAATAATTTATTTTAAGGAAATCAGCCCGCAAAAGCAACCATAATAGCGAAATAGATCAAGATGAGGCGTGGAAAATTGTCTAAACATCATCTTCCGGTGCCAAGAGCCGGATATTTACGTTCCATACGCGAGACAAACCAGCCCATGAGCAGCATCGTCACGCCAATATCGTCAATCGGGAGAAACGGCATGATATCGGGCAGTACCCAGTACAATATTACCGGTATGGTGAACAGCAGCTTGTCCGACATAGCCACATTCGGCGAGATGACATACTGCCAGGAGTTACGGAAGATATGGGACCATTGTTTAAGTGACAACAGTTTTTTCAGTTTCATAGGTTCCTCCTAAAAGTTTTGTAAGCATAGGCTACCGTGAAATTGCTTCGACAAAACTCGCTTCGAAAGCATAGGCCTTAAGTTTGGCTGACATCAGCTTTCTCAAAAAAAGAATACAGCCGCTAAGCGCATCTCGAAATGACTGCGGCCGTACCCTTTGCTGGTATATTACGCAAATTTGCAGACATTGTTTCATTTTTATTTGTAATTTGAAAGAATAGTTGCCAAAACAAGGCCGGTCTCCAGTGCCATATCCTCAAAATCAGCCAAAGGAAGCGGATTTTTGCCATTGCCCAGCTCAATGGTGAAACCGGGCCGGCGGAAGCGCTGAATGAACCAATCCTTGTATCCGGCATCACTTCCATGCAATTCCACCGCCCGGTAGCCGCTGGCTGCCGCGAGCAGGGTGGCCAGTGTCCGGCTCTCCGGAGGCTCATAGCCCCGGTAATTCCAGTAAATCTCGCCCCCCTGGCTATGCAGCGATACGGCCGCATCGCCGGGAACCTTCTCAGCCAGCTGTGCCAAGGCAGCAGCTTCCGGTTCACTTAACGGAGCCTTTCCGCTGTAATCACGGGGTCCCGGTCCGGATACGGCCCGCCGATTCCGCTCCTCCTCCCAATGGGCGGGGAACTGGTCTCCGAGATCCACCCCGCGGATGTTGGCCTTCCAATGGCGGAAGCTGCGCCGTCCGCCATTCCATTTTCTCAGCTCATCGTAGTAGGGATGACCCGGCCAGGCTCCTTCCTGAACCAGCTCCACCCCGTCGGGATTGGCCATAGGCACAGCCCATAATGTCCAGTTGTTGTACCACGCTTCAGGGTTATGACCATTCCAGTCCTTGCCAGCCGCATAGGCCGCTGCATATTGCTCAACAAAAGACATGAGACAAGGTGATGTAAGCCATTCATTCGCATGCAGGGACGCATTGACATGCAAATGGCGCGGCCCGCAGCCAATCCGCAGCAGTTGGAGCGGCTTACCCAGAATGCTCGTGCCAATCCTTTCCACCTGAAGAAAAGGATACCTGATCAATAATTTTCCCAGGTCCTCTTCCATATCCGCCGGTCCGTATTCCCCTCGGAGATATACAGCCGTATGAGGCGCTGCCTCAGGAATGACCAGCACTTTGCCGGGTGCACACCCGTAGGCCGAACTAATGCCTGGGTTCAGCTTTTCCAGTTCCCCGGTATTCACTCCAAATAAGGCAGAAATGCTCAAGGCATCATCACCTTCCTTCACAGCATAACGCTTACGCGGAGCGGAAGGCAGAAATAACACCTGCCCCGGGTATAAATACGGCTGCTTGCCTGCCCACGGGTTTCCTTGTATCACATGCTCCGGTGTAAGTCCATGCCTCGCGGCAATCCGGCTAACCGTATCTCCCCTGCGGGCAATATATTGCTGCATATGTCTCATCCCCTCGGCCCTCGAGTTGGTGTCATTCAATGCCTTCAGCCGGGGAATTCACGGGAGACATTCGAATACAACCCACTAATCCATTCTATGCAGAACGTGCTGTCCACCATGTGAAATTTGACGAAGCAGACGCAGCAAAAAAACCGGAACATTGCTGTCCCGGCCTCAAATCTCAGTTCTACAATTCCCCCCTGAATCAGGGGTTTGTCCTTAATCAACCCGCTGCTGCAATTCTTACAACGATGATACCTGCCAGACTACAGGGGTACGCTTAATCTGCTCACCGAGCCAATCCCGGGCGATCCGCTGGAACATCTCCGCATCTCCACTGCAGAAGAACTGGTGGATAGGACTTTCATCCCCGCTGGCCAGTTTTCCTTTGTCATACAGAATTGTACTAATCTCTCTTGCTGTCTCATCTGCTGAGCTGATCAGCTTCACCCCTGGGCCCATCACTTTGCCGATGGGCTCCACCAGGAACGGGTAATGGGTACAACCCAGAATCAAAGTGTCAATGGGTTCGTATTTGATGCCATTAAGCGATTCAGCCACTGCAACATGACTCTCCTCTGAGCGGAACATGCCTTGCTCCACAAAGGGGACAAGCGCCGGACAGGCCTGGCTGACGACCTGAACGAATGGGGAAAGCTGCTTCAGCGCAGCTGTATAGGCACCACTCTTGATTGTGCCCACTGTACCGATGACACCCACCGTACCTGTTTTACTTGCACTTATAGCTGCACGTGCGCCGGGATGAATAACGCCGATGACAGGAATGGATACTTTGGCTGAGATATAGTCAAGTGCGGCCGCAGTTGCTGTATTGCAGGCAATAACAATCATTTTCGGATTAAATTGGATTAAATAGTCCACAATCTGCTCAGTGAACATTTTCACTTCTTCTGTCGAACGGGGTCCGTACGGGGCCCTTGCGGTGTCGCCAAAATAAATGATCTTCTCCCGCGGGAGCTGTCTCATCACTTCCTTGACAACTGTTAGTCCCCCCACACCTGAGTCTAGTATTGCGATAGCTTGCTGCACGAACACACCGCTTCCTTTTTACTTGTTTTGTGTAGCTTATGTAGAGCAAAAACAAAATGTACCTAGGCTTCAGCCCCAATTGCAGATAATACTCCAATTTCCGGGACAGTTCAAGAGCCGCCTTCCGCGGAATGCGAAAAGCGGCTCAAGACCGGAAGTATACGGATGAATGATGGCATAAAATATATGCCCTTTTCAAAAGAGAGAAATCCGCCCGGACTAGGCGATGCCACTGCCATCTTTGTCATTCTCGGTGTCATCTTCCAGAGCAGCTAACGCATCAGCTTCATCTTCCAGCGTATCCAGTTCTACCAGCTCATCGAGCTCTTCACCAGCTTCATCCAAAATAATTCCGGGCGATTCACCTTCAGCCACAATTCCGCTTACTGCAGCCTTTTCCTCTTCCTCAGCACCGGTATATTGCTTGCTCCATTCCTTAACCTCAGTAACTACAGTCAAGGCGGCGTCTTTGGCTTTGCTGTACAGCTCAGTGCTTTTTTCACTGGCCGCTCCAGCAATTTCCTGCACTTTGTCGATGGCGTCTGCTGTTCCGTCCGCAATGTCCTTGCGCAGCTCCTTGCCAGGCTTAGGGGCGAACAGCAAAGCCGTTACAGAACCTACCACCGTACCAGCAAGAATGCCCCACAGCAAGCTTTTGTTATCTTTTTTCATGTCTCATCTCTCCCTTGGGTCTATTTGAGCCTTTGCCCGGCCATCCGGGCTATCGCCTAGTTCTGCTACATCATAAGCAAAGAGAGTATGTCTTGTGACAGTTTATACGCTTATTTCCGAAGTTTTCTCTTTCTTGAGCGGTGCTATGGCATAGCGGCAACTCTGACCGCCCTCTGCCATACATTCTGTTCGGGTAACCTTCGCGCCGAGCAGTTCCTCGAACAGCCCTTGTTCACACTGGCATGCCTTGCGGTATTGGGTAGCCACCTGGCGGATCGGACAGTTATATTCCTGCATTACAAAGGATCCGTCCTCTTCCCGGCTCCACTCGGCCATATAACCGCCAGCATTCTGAATGGAGGACAGCTCTGCAACACGCTCTTCCAGATTACGGTACTCCATCATGGGGGAATACTGGGCAAGCATGCGTCTTTTGCGGCCTTCAAACAACATATTAACTGCTTCAAGCCCACTACCGTGATCTAGCTCACGCAGCAGCTCCAGTGCCAGATTGTGATAGCTTTTGGGAAAATGGTCGTCCGCCCGCTCTGTCAGCGAATATACATGCAGCGGACGGCCCATGGCCTGGCGGACAACCTTGGTTTTGGCCAGCGATTCCTGCTCCAGCTGCAGGACATGCCGCCGGACGCCCATTTCGGTTATTCCCAGTTCCTCCGCGAGCGCACTGATCGTCAGCGGGCCTTTCATCTTCAGGAGCGTCATAATCATGCGCCTTGTCGATCCGCTTTCCTGCCCCTTCTTCATTATTAAGGACCCCTTCCTTTCACAGCTGACGCCTGTGGTCGCCTCTATATCGCCAGCATCCTGTGCCAGCTAGAATATTACACTTGAGCCTGTGCGCCCAGCTCCTGATCCAGATAGCTATGAACCTCTTCTGCGAATTGCTCCAGCGCAGCCGGCAGCAATGTTGCAAGCGGGTGAAGCGCCGTACGGTCCCATACATAATAATCCTGCACCAATGGCTTGCGTAGGGCTACCAGCTCGATCAGCAAATCATATAGACCGCTACCGGTAAAAACCTTTTCCTCATGAATAATAGAAATAATATCCTCATAGCTTCCCGCATCACGCATGATGAATCCGTCAATCAAAGAACTTCCTACATCGGTAACGACCTCGATCGCCAGATGCAGACATCTTTCCTGGACCAGTCCCATGAACGTTCCGCCATCCCACGAGGCTGCTGCTGCCCGGAGTCCGGTATTGATATCGGGAATCTGCCCCAGTATAGTTTCGATCTGTTTTCGGTTAACATAGTACACAGTAGAACCTCCAAATCAGGTGATGTGGCATAGAGCTGCTGAAAAAATTCCGAACTATTTCCCCCGCCTGCCGCGGCGTTTCAGCCAGAACAGCATAATGATGCACGCGGCCAGAAATACGACTAAATAGGTTAACGCTTCCATCGGGTATTCAAGCTCTCGCATAGACGTCACACCTTCCGGTATTTGATGGCGGATGCCGCCGCACTCTACAATAATTCCTAGATTTCGTAATCCACGGCAAATGAGACTTCTTTGACCTCATTGATGTGCGCAATAACTTCCTTATGTGCCGGATGTACCTGGTATGCCTGTAAATCCTCAAGCGAAGCGACTACTGTCACCAGCGCAATATCAAAAGAACGCTCAGAGCGAATGACATCAGCCCCCACCTCGATGGAGATCAGCTGTGGAATTTTGCCTTCCATGTTCCGGAGTACAGCTACGGTTTCCTGGACTTTTTCCGGAGTACGGTCCTTTAATTTGAAGAACACAATGTGCTTAATCATCTATATCGCTCCCTGCGCCTTGAATATTATGAAATGGTTTACTAAAAATATATCATACCCGCCTCACTTCTGAAAGAAACTTAAGTACAGCCGTTCTGCCAACCATTTCACCCTGGACGAAAGCATAACCAAAATGTTAAAGTCATATAAAGCCAACCCTGAATATTTACTACATTATTAAATCAGTATATCGGAGGAATTATGCCTAAGAATCAGCAAGAATCACATAAAATTCAGGCCTGGTCTCTGATCAACCGCAAATATCTTGGACAAGGCGTAAGGGTCAAAAGATTCCGCCGGCCCAAGCGCAGCCAAATCCGCAATCGCGTACTGCTTGCCATTCTAATGGCCAAAGACATGAAATTGTCCCGGCTTGCCGAAGAGCTCGCGGTCTCTTCACGCAGTGTTAGCGCATGGGTATATGAAGGACGTATTCCTTCCAGGACCAATCTGGAGAAGGTCTGCCGTATTCTAGGCTATCCGTCCCATATCTTGTTCAACGAGGTTCTTCTGCGGCAAAGTCCGATTGTATGCCAGCCGACGCCTTCTCGCTTTATGAAAAGAGCCAATGCCCATTCCCCCCAGAGCAATATCATACTTACGGGGCTGTGCATGGTGTATGATTTTTCGGTTACAGACGTCAGTATTTGGATCGGGGTCCATCCCGGAACCTTCCGCAAGTGGCTGCATCAATGTCACCTTCCAACACTGGCACTGCAAGAAAAAGCCGAGAGCTTCTTCCATATTCCGCGCCATATTCTATTCGCTGACTGCGAATCGCGTTAACCAGGAAGCCAGCCGCGGGCTACATACTTCAAATGCGCATAACTGCTTATCATACTATCACCAGGCCCTGCTTCCTTCGGAAGCGGGGCTATTGACGTTTCAACCTGCTGCGGTATCGTGAAACTTATTGATGCTTATCTAAAATAAAGGCCATACTACCAGAAGACGTACAGAATATACTTCAGAAAAATGCAGGAGGTGCGTTGGTGGAATTGAACGGGATATTTACAGCCGGTCTTACCGATACATGGGATGTAGCGGAAGGGGTAGCCGGTCTTCGGACTTTGTTTGTTAACGTTGTCTATATAGGTAAGGCTGAATCGGACTGGATCCTGGTGGACACCGGACTTGGCAATTTCGCTGGGAGCATTTTGCAGACTTCCTGGGAGCGGTATGGCAAGCCGCCGGCAGCCATTATTCTGACGCATGGCCATTTTGATCATGTGGGCAATCTGAAGGAGCTACTGGAAGAATGGAAAGGGGTCCCTGTGTACGCGCATCCCTTAGAGTTGCCTTATCTTACAGGCTCCCTGGATTATCCTCCCGCTGACCCTGCTGTGGGTGGAGGCCTCCTGGCCACGGTTTCGCCGCTCTACCCGCATAGGGGGATTAATCTTGGAGACGCGGTTCATCCGCTTCCGCAAGATGGCATGATCCCTGGAGCAGAGGGCTGGACCTGGGTGCATACACCCGGTCACAGTCCTGGCCACATTTCTCTTTTCCGGCCTGATGATAGGGTACTTATAGCGGGGGATGCCGTGATTACAGTTAAGCAGGAGTCGGCATTTGCAGTAATTACCCAGCACAAGGAACTGCACGGACCTCCGGCCTATTTCACAACAGACTGGGTGGAAGCGGAGAAGTCCGTCCGTAAGCTCGCTCTTCTTGACCCGCAGATCGTAATGACCGGGCACGGACTGCCCATGACCGTGCCCGAGCTATCCTCAGAATTCGCCCATTTATGTAAAACATTCAAAGAGCTGTCTGTTCCCTCTCAGGGTAAATTCGTATAATTCTCAGCGCGGCCGGTAAGAAATACAGGGCCGCGCCCTTCTATGACAGCAGTCTCATCCCTTATTTTTTTCGTGCGAGGATATACCTCAATATGTATTCATGTGTCCCGCTTCCTGGGCTTGGCAGCAATTCGATAAAGGTTCCCGTCTCCACAATGTCCACTGCGCTAAAATGCTCCCGCAATTCCGCATCGCTGAAAAAGTGGGCGTACTTCCCTTCCTTGTATTCATATGTGCCCGGCTCCAGCATTATCCCCTTGCCGTTGTTAGGGTCTTCATCGGAGAAGCTGGTGAAATAAAGAAGGCCTCCAGGCCGGAGCTGTGCAAGACTGGCGGCTATGAGCTGACGGCGCCCGCCGGCAAGAAATAAATGAAGCACATCAAAGCAATAGACTGCATCTACCGGAATGTCCAGTTGCGGCTCCAATGCCGATCCTTTAATAAAGAGGGTTCTGCTGTCCCACACTGCGGCAAGTTCAAGGGCAGCACTGCTGAGTTCAATCCCATATGTGTCCATATCCGGGGAGAATACCTTGGTGTTCCGCCCATAACCCGCACCCGGTATCAAAACGGATTGCACCCCATCCTCAAGAAACCTCGCTTTGGCCTGTAAAGCCGACGGACTGGGCCGATCTCCCCAGATCATGCCCTCACGGGCAAATCTTGTACTCCAATACTCATCTATAGGGTCTTCTCCTTTACTCATTTACTGCCCGCCTCCCTTCTAACGCCGGTTTTTCACTCTGTACCAATATGAATATATTTCCTGAAAGCCCAGCTTGTCATATAACGCTGAAGCCCCTGCGTTGGCCTGCACCACCTGAAGAAAGGCGTGTGCCGCTCCCAGATTTTTGCCCCAGTGCAGCAGACGGAGCAGCATTTCCTCAGCCATCCCCTGCCGGCGGAATGGAGCAGCTGTGCATACATCATATAAACCGATATACCCATGCTGGATAACCCCGAGTCCGCAAGCTGCTGGAATACCATCTTTCAGCAACAGGGCATACCCTTGCTTCAAAATGGAAGCGGACAGCATTCTGCGTAGTGTATTCCTGCTGACAGACGACAGATCTGCCATTCCTGAGAAAACCTCCAGCCACTCTTCAGTCAGATCTTCACGGATCTGGAGCTGGTACCTACCTGCTGGAGCGGGCAGATCTTGCAGGTCCAGCGTCCTTACGGACGAGGGTTCTACGATCTCATAGCCCTGCTCAGCCAAGCATCCGTCCAGATCTGCGGGTTGGGTGTACGGAGTGATTTTGAACACAGTGTTCAGCCCGGCCTCCGCATAATACTGCTCGGCGAGGCTTATTTTGTCCCTGATATCCAGTCCGCTCTGCTGTTCATCCGGACCATATAGGGGATTCACCGAATTTGCACGTTTGGTGTAACCTGCCGATGTGCGGAGCACCCAGCCATCCAGCAGCACACTTTGCTCTGCGGGCCAGGTATTCAGCGTGATTTCTTCAATCCGTTTTGGCATGCTATATTTCTCCTCCTTGTCGTCTGTTACAGTTCATGACCCTGTCTCCCTCAAGGTTCAAGTACATATGTCTATTATCATAATTCACCTTGCTTCATCAGGCAAAGACCAGGAAGGGAATATGCCGAGAACCATGAATCTCTACATTCATAGCAAAAACAGCCATTTCTCCACAAAAGCAGAGAAACAGCTGTCCTATTGAAGTTATGCAATCTATCCTGTCTACCAGCTTGATTTGGTAATGCCGGGGATTTGCCCTTTGAGCGCAAGCTCACGGAAAACGATCCGTGAAACATGGAACTTGCTTAGGTAACCCCTGGGTCTGCCGGAAACGGTGCAACGGTTCTTTTGCCGGGTGGGCGACGAATCGCGCGGCAGCTTTTGCAGGGCCATGTAATCCCCCTTTGCCTTCAGCGTTCTGCGCTCGTCAGCATATTCTGCCACCAGCTTCTGCCTTTTCATTTCCTTCACGATCTTCGATTTCTTTGCCACGCTGCTCCAGCCTCCCTTCATTGATATTGTATCTGATTCTCTATTCGTTCAATGCCGCCTTCAGAGCTTCGAGGTTCTTGCGCATAATACTCAAGTAATCCTGATTGCTGCTCCGGTCCTCATCGGTCAAGCCTTCGATTGGGTTCAGCACCGCAGTCTTGGCACCAATCTCCCGGGCGACTGTATCCGCCACACTGGACGACACCAGAGTTTCAAAAAAGATGGTTTTCACGTCATGAGCCTTAGCGAACTCCACAATACCGGCCATCTGGCTGGCAGAAGGCTCCTGCTCAGGAGAAAGACCGGCGATAGGGACTTGCGTCAGCCCATACTCCTGCGCCAGATAACCGAAGGCAGCATGCTGAGTAATGAAATCCTTACGTTTTGTATCTTTCAGACTATCCTTGAACTCCTTGTCAAGCTGCTCCAGCTTCGCGATATAGGCAGCACTATTCGCTTTGAAGGCTGAAGCATTCTCAGGAGAAGCTGCGGACAAAGCGGCTTCGATCGTCTGTACCTCCTTGATCGCAAGAGACGGTGCCAGCCAGACATGCGGATCAAGACCGCCATGGTCATGGCCTTCCTCGGCATGTTCGTCTCCTTCCTCGGCATGTTCGCCTTCTTTATGGGCATGATCATCTTCCGCTCCAGCGTGATCCTCTTCTTCCTCTTCTGTTCCTGCCATAAGATTCAGCCCTTTACTGGCTTCGACAGCTACAAGCGGAGTTCCTGAAGCACTGGATATCACCTGCTGCGCCCAGCCCTCCATTCCGGCACCATTGAATACAAGCACATCAGCGGCAGATATTCCAGCCATATCCTGGGCCGTTGGTTCCCAGTCATGCGGCTCAACTCCGGCTGGAATCAGCGTCTCCACATCGGCTAAATCGCCGACTATATTTCGGGTGAACTCATACATCGGATAAAAGCTGACTTTAATGTCCAGCTTGTCCGCCTTGACTGCGGTACCCGCAGCTGCTCGCTCTGTGCTTCCGGCAGAAGTTGGGGCGGCATTACCTGCATTGCTTGCGGTGTTATTACTGCTACAGCCTGCGGCAATCACTGTTAAGGTGAGGGAGAGAACGGCAAGTTGACGGATTTTATAACTCAGCATATAGAATCAAGCTCCTTTAATTATGGACTTATGGATATTGCGGCGTCTCCGGACTGCCATTAGCTTCTGAACGGCAATGGCACCCAGGAGAAAGCATAATAATATGAGGGCGATCGTACCTCCAGGCGGTGTGCTGATATAGTAAGAAGCAGTCAGACCGCTGAATACACCCGCCAGGCCGACACCGACTGAGATCAGAATAGCCGCCGTATACCCGGATGCAATCCGCAAAGCGATAGCCGCCGGCAGGACAATCAGCGCGGATACGAGCAGTACCCCGACTACAGGCATCGCCGCTGCAACCGTCATGCCGGTCAGCACAGCAAATGAAAATGACAACAAGCCGGTGTGAACACCACTGATCGAGGCGGTCTCCTCGTCGAAGGTCAGGCTGTAGAGCGGACGGCGAAGAAGAATGAAATACAAGAGACCCGCTGCAGCTACAATGGCAATCAGCCCAAGCTGGGTATCACTGACAGCGACGATGGAGCCGAATAGATAAGAGCTGAAGCTCCGGCTCAGGTTCTGTTTCAGACTCATTAATACTACTGCCAATGCAAGGCCGGAAGTCATAATGATCGCCACCGGCAGCTCGCTGTATGTACGGTAAGAACGGCGGAGCTGTTCGATAACCAGACCGCCGGCTACAGCCACTGCAAATCCGCTGAGCGCAGGATTCAGCTGCAGCACTGAACCCAGCGCTACTCCTGCTAGAGAGACATGAGACAGTGTATCAGCCATAAGCACCTGTCTGCGAAGCATCAGGTATACACCCAGCAGCGGACCGATGATGCCGATCAGGCCCCCGGCCCAAAATGCGCGCTGCATGAATTCGTAACCAAGCATTTCCAGCCCTCCTGCTCTTGTCGTTCCAGACTAATCAGCGTATCCAGATAGGGACTGGTCTCTTCCAGGCCGTGTGTGACCATAATGACCGTCCGGCCGTGATTGCTGACATAATGGCGCATCAGCTTGTAAAATCCGGTGCGGCTGACGATATCCATTCCTGTTGCCGGCTCATCCAGCACCAGGACCTGGGGCTGCTGCGCCAGTGCCCTTGCGATGCAGATCCGCTGCTTCTGCCCGCCCGACAGCTCCCCGATCCTGCGGTCCCGGTATTCCCACATGTCTACCTGCCGAAGACTCCGCTCCACAAGCTCATCCTGCTCTTTGGTGAAACGCCCGAACAATCCCAGCCGCGGGTAACAGCCGGACCGGACAAGCTCGATGACCTTGCTCGGAAATCCGGCATTGAACGAAGCCACCTGCTGCGGAACATAGCCAATGACAAGCTTACCTTCCCCCGTCATCTCCTTGTTAAGAGTAACTGTTCCGCTCCACGGCCGGAGCAATCCAAGCATTAGCTTGAGCAGAGTAGTTTTGGCTGCCCCGTTCGGTCCGGTGATCCCGATAAATTGCCCGGCTTCAATATCAATCGAGAGGTTGTCAATGACCGGCTCCTTTCCGTAACCGAACACGACATCCTTCATGGATGATAAAATCATGGTGTATTGCCCTCCTTTCATAAAGCGGAATGAAGCATAATAGGGTCCAGGGTCCGGAATGATCTGGTTCAACTATTCCTGCATCCTCTTTATTCGTAATGATTACGTATTAACTCCAATGATACTATCGTAATAATTACGATTTGTAAATACAAAACGAATAATTAATCGTAATTATTATGATTAAATCGCTAACCAATGGCACAGCATTCCACACAAAGAACCGGAATCACAGAGTCATGATCCCGGCTTATACCCCAATTCCCAGCTTCAGCTCTATATGCGGCACCCATATCCTATGGTTTCACGCCTGCTCACTCTGAATCGTCAAACATTCCCTCGGCTGCCCATGGCAGCGGGTTATTGAAGCTGTTCCAATCCTGTTGCATCTCTTCTCCATTCAGCAGGCACAAGTCCAGCCGGGCTTCAAGATCAGCACGGTCCATGCTGATTCCGATAAATACGACCTCATTCATGCGGTCACCCCAGCGCTCGTCCCACCTGGCTTTCACATCTGGCTCCGCAGCAAGCACCTCTAGCTGCTGCTCTTCAGGGAGTGTTGCCAGCCAGTAGCCGGCAGGCCCGAATTGAATCGAGGGCCCTGCCTGGCTAATCGTTGCGGCAAGATCGCACTTGGCCGCCAGCCAGACCAAGCCTTTGGCCCGGACCACCTCTTGCGGCCAATCACTGAAGAATGAGCTAAGCCGCTGCGGATGAAATGGTATTCTGCGGCGATACACAAAAGAACTAATGCCGTATTCCTCTGTCTCCGGCACATGCTCCTCCTTGTTCAGCTCCGCAATCCAGCCGGAAGACATGCTGGTTCGTTCGAAATCGAACCGTCCTGTGTTCAGAATCTCCTGGGGATCAACCATCCCTTTAACCGTACGGATGATCTTCGCGGCAGGTTGAAGTCTTCGCAGAACAGACTCCAGCTTGTTCAGCGCTCCATCATCCACCAAATCGCATTTATTCAGAAGCAGCACATCACAGGTTTCAATCTGGTCGATAAGCAGATCGACAATATCGCGTGCATCCTCTTCCCCTGCCACCGTGCCACGGTCAATCAGACTGTCGCCCGAAGCGAAGTCATGCCAAAAACGGTTAGCATCGACAACGGTAACCATAGTATCGAGTCTGGCCAGTGCAGTCAGATCAATATCCAGCTCGGAATTGGCATAGGTAAACGTCTGTGCAACAGGGACAGGTTCACTGATTCCAGAGGATTCGATCAGAATATAGTCAAAACGCCCTTCCGCCGACAGACTCTGTACTTCACGCAGCAGGTCATCACGCAGCGTGCAGCAAATGCAGCCATTGGACATTTCAACCAGCTTCTCCTCCGTCCGGGATAGGGTGTTGCCTGCTTTCACCAGGCCCGCATCCACGTTGATTTCACTCATGTCATTGACAATTACGGCCACCTTCAGGCCGTCCCGGTTGTGAAGGATGTGATTAAGCACTGTGGTTTTGCCTGAGCCCAGGTATCCGCTGAGCACGGTAACAGGAATGGGGTTCATAGATATTCTCCTTAATCTCCTTGAGATGTTATTGGTCCAACGCTTTCTTATTTCTTCATACAATGTTCTGTGAATCAGCGGGTCTCACGATGCAGCGTGACCCGTTTCAGTCGGGGGCTGTATTTCTTCATCTCGATTCGGCCCGGCTGGGTTTTCTTGTTCTTCGTGGTGGTGTAATTACGGTCGCCGGTTTCTGTACAAGCCAGTGTGACGATAACTCTCATGGTATTCAGCTCCTTTTTATTTAATCGTAATTATTACGATTAACACATTCTACAGGTTTGTCCTGTTCACTGTCAATAACTACTCCAAAAAATTTGGGCTCTCTTACATTTGTGGTCTTTCTGGCAGATCCATTACGTATAGATGGGAATATGAAAATATGATTCTTGCAATAGCAGGAATGTAGCGGGAGGGAGAAACATGAAGATACCAGTAATTATCCTGGGCGGATTTCTAGGGAGCGGCAAGACTACCTTGCTGCTGAACCTGCTTAAGGAGAGTAAGGCTAGAGGGCTGAACCCTGGCGTTGTGATGAATGAGCTGGGTAAAAAGGATGTTGATGGGTACATTCTGCAGGAGCATGGCGGCGCCAGTGTGGAAAAGCTCCTGGACGGCTGCGTCTGCTGCAGCCGCAAGGATGAGCTGCCAAAAACTCTGGGCCTGCTGCTCGCAAGGCGTCCGGATGTGATCTATATCGAGCTTACCGGTGTGGCTGATCCCGAGGAAATTGCCAAATCACTGCTGGAACCTTCGCTTAGCGAGCGGTTGAAGCTGCACTATTCTATAACAGTACTGGATGCGGAGAATGTGCTGGAATATGGCAGCCGCTTCTCCGCCGACAAACAGCTTGTGCGGACACTGCGCCGCCAGCTCTCCAGCGCTGATCTGATTATTGTCAACAAAAGTGATCTCGTGGAACCGGAAACCCTATGGCGGATTGAAAAGATGGCCAGCCGTCATAACACGGAATCCGAGATTGTGTTCACGCATTACAGTGAAATCAATCTCACTCCACTGCTGGCAGGCATCATCCCCCGTGAGCAGCATGTTTCGATACCTCAGCGAGGGCGCAGCGATCTGAACGGCGCTACACTCAAGCGGATGAACAGTCTCGGCGGCAGGCAAGGAGCAACCGCAGTGCAGGAACCGGAAGCCGCCCAGCAGGCATCCTACTCTCAGGTAGCGGCAGTCACACTGACCTTTCCGCCAGAAGCAGCAGGCGGAATCCGGCAGGCGCAGCTGGAGAGCTTTTTCCGTGATTGGGGAGACAGCCTGGTGAGAGCCAAAGGGCATGTCAAGCTCGCCGGGCAGGACGGGGTGCATCTGGTGCAATACGCAGGAAACCGCTGCAACTTTGAGTTCTCGCGGTATCCCGGCCAGCCTTATCTCGTATTCATCGGATTACATCTGGACGAGAAACTGCTGACGGACCGCTGGGAAACCTTGTTCCAGCAGCCTTGACCACCTTGTCACCGTTCAAAATGCTGCCCCTGCTGATTCCTGCCATTTTCCTGATTGCAGCGGGTGTCTTCTGGCTTCCGGGTCACCCGCAGCTGCTGGACAACGCCTACACAGAAGCCTTCAAAACCGGATTTATCGGCATTCTGCTGGAAGCCTTGCCGTTTGTCCTTCTGGGGGCGCTGCTCTCCTCACTCCTCCGCGTATTCGTGCCGGATGAGATGATCTCACGCTGGATTCCGCAGCGGCCGGTCCCGGCGATCCTGTTCGGCTGCTTGCTCGGCATACTTTTTCCTGTATGCGAATGCGGGATGATTCCGCTGGTCCGCCGACTGATGCACAAAGGCATGCCGCTATATGTAGCCATCGTCTTCATATTGTCGGGTCCTATCCTGAATCCAGTCGTCTACGGGGCTACATTGACAGCCTTCCGGGCCCATCCGGAGCTGGCTTACGCCCGAATGGGACTGGCCTTTGTTGTAGCCTCACTGATCGGTTTTCTGATCTATGCCACCGTCCGCAAATCACCGCTTCGGCTCTCGATCCGCCGCGAGAGTGGAGAAGTCCATGAGCGCAGCACTCGCGGGGGCAGACTGGTTGCTGTATTCGTGCATACCTCGGATGAGTTTTTTGAAATGGGGAAATATCTGATTATCGGCTGTCTGCTAACGTCCGGGATTCAGACCTTCATGGATCAAGGCAGTCTGGCTGCCATTGGCGGGCAACCATTGGGCTCTTATCTGTTCATGATGGGGTTAGCGTATGTGCTCTCCCTGTGCTCTACCTCGGATGCCTTTGTTGCCTCTACTTTCCTGCATACTTTTCCCGGAGGCTCGCTGCTTGCCTTTATGGTGCTCGGACCGATGCTCGATTTCAAAAACTCGTTAATGCTGCTCTCGCTATTCAAGACCAAATTTGCCCTTTATTTATTTTTTCTGATCTTCTCTGCTGTATTTATCACTTCCGTTCTAGCCTCTCTATGGCTATGACTCCTTAAGAAAAGGAGATCTGCCTATGAATGACCCCCGGAGCATCCGGCTGCACTATGGATTCAGGTCACTGCTCCTGCTGCTCTTCGCCCTCTACATTGGGCACCTTGTTCAGCAGGAGGCACTGCATTTCTACGTCGCTCCCAAGCTGGCACGCTGGATTCGCCTTTGTCCGGTTCCGCTGGTATTAATGGCGCTAAGTCTCGGAATTCAGGCCATATTCGGCAAAAGCACGCTGCTCTGCGACTGCGAGCACCGCCTGCCGCGATCTGTGCTGGGCAGTACCATGCTGTACTGTCTGTTCCTATTCCCGCTGCTGCTCGGCTTCCTGCTTCCCGACCGTTCACTAGGCAGCTCGGCAGCAGCCAAGAAAGGCATCGCCTTGTCCTACATTGCCGAAGAGGCCGCTGAGCATGTGAAATTCAACGCCTCAAGCCCTTACCTGGAGGAGTTCGCCGAACTCGCCGGAAAGCTGTATGTGCAGCCTGTAATCCAGGTGTACCCGGAGATTTTTTCGGAAACTCTCGGAGCCATCGACTTGTACAAACCGCAATTCGAGGGCAAATCGATTACTGTGACCGGATTTCTGTATCAGTCGGATGGAGAAGGGTCCAAAAAGGCTTATGCCGTTAGCCGCTTTCTGGTGCAGTGCTGTACAGCAGACGCAACTCCCCTGGGAATCCTCCTTGACCCTCTAACGCAAATAAGCCTGCCCGCCGATACCTGGATCGAGGTTCGGGGCAAGCTTCATACGTCAACTTATCAGGGTAAGGAAGTCATCGAAATTACACCAGACCATATTACTCCGGTTCCGCAGCCTTCCACTCCCTATGTCTATACCAATGCTGATTCGATAGCTGCCTGGGCTGAGATCCAGCAATCCGGACGCAAGGCAGAATAACTGCAGCCATTTCTTTATCGACATCTACTGAACGGCGAGGATTACGGAGCATCAGACCCTACTGACACACCAAAAACTTTTGTCAACGCCGGCTAAGCCGCTTCAGAATGAACCGGAGCCACACGGTAATCGCTGCATAGATCAATAACACTACGATTAGTGTAAGCACCCGCTCTCTCGTAGAGCCGTCCGCTAACAGCACAGGACCAAGACCAAAGAATGTGGTCAACAGATACAATGCTGCAAACAACACATATAGAAGCCCTCTCATCCGCATACCACCTTTCACCAAAAAAGCCGTAAAGCCAATGCCGCTTAACTGCAAATCCTTCTGTGCAACCTCTGAAGGACATGTGGTCAAGCGGCTTTTCTTTGTATTCAGCTTCACTTCATACCCCTGCTATCTGTGAATGTGGGCCGACCATTCCCGCAGCACCCTGTCTACTTCAGACGGCGAGATCGGCTTGGAGATGAAGTCCTGCATGCCTGCTCTGAGACACAGCTCCTTGTCCTCCACCCGGGCAAAAGCCGTTGCAGCAACAATAACCGGAGAGAACCCTATTTCGTTACGTATGATACTGGTTGCTTCAATCCCGTCCATAAGCGGCATCTGAATATCCATGAACACCAGATCATAACAATGCGAGCGCACCGCCTCCACAGCCCTCTCTCCGTTCAGCGCCACATCAGCGTAATAACCGCGCTTCTTGAGATAGGTCTGAAGCAATTGCAGATTCACCGGGTGATCTTCAGCAATCAATATAGACAGCGGGCCATATTCACCATTCGGTGAGCTTTTGCCCATCACATCCCTCTCCTGGAGCGTATCGGTTTCCCTTACCGGAAACTGATTATAGGAAAGTTCCGACTGCGGCAGAAAAACGTGGATGGTGAAAAAGAACTCCGAACCTTCCCCTTCGTTGCTCTCCACACCGATCATGCCGCCCAGCAGTTCAACCAGTTTTTTGCTGATGGCCAGCCCCAGTCCTGTACCGCCATACTTGCGGTTGATCGACGGGTGAAGCTGGGAGAAGGACTGAAACAGCAAGCCCTGGCTGCCCTGAGGAATGCCAATTCCTGTATCTTTTACAGTGAATCTAACTACCAGATCACCGGTATCGGCAATGGATTGCAGCTTTACGGCAATGTGAATTTCGCCCTCTTCAGTAAACTTCACTGCATTGCCAACAAGATTCACCAGAATCTGGCGCAATCTGGCTTCGTCCGTCACCACAAGTACAGGTAGATCCGGGTCCAGCTCGCAATGGAGAATCAGTCCCTTTTCCATTACTTTCGGATAGAACAATTCGGTTACATTCTGGAGCACCTGGGACAAATCCACCGTCTGTAGATCTAGTGTCATCATGCCGGCTTCAATCTTGCTGAAATCCAGCACCTCGTTCAGAATATGCAGCAAGGACTCGCTGCTTTTGTTAATAATCTGCGTGTAGTATTCCTGTTCTTCATCAAGTTCTGTTCCAGCCAAAAGATCTGCCATGCCAATAATCCCGTTCATCGGTGTGCGCAGCTCATGGCTCATGATGGCCAGGAACTCCGACTTAGCCCGGTCTGCCTGCTCTGCTGATTCTTTTGCCCTAACAATAGCCTTCTCTTCAGTAATATCCCGGAAAACGACAACTGCCCCCTTCCGTTCCCCGTTATCAAATAATGGCGACATGCGATATTTCACCAGAAAGCTGGACCCGTCCTGTCTCCAGAATACCCCTTCCTTGTCCTCGTATGAGAGGTAGCTGGAAAGGGAGTCCGATAATGACCTCCGCCCGCTGATATAAGGTTCGGCGTCAAGCCATGTCTGTTCCACAGTATGCAGCTTGATATTTCTCGCCAGTTCACCTGGCTCATAACCCAGCATCGTCGATGCCGCAGGGTTAATAAACATCGTTTCGCCTTCAAGATTCATGCCAAAGATTCCTTCGGAGACCGAATTCAGGATCAGCGCATGCTCATAACTGAGCTTCTCAATCTGCTGAAGATGCCGTTTGCGTTCCGTAATGTTGCTGGTTATACCAAATACACCTACTACCTTGTTATTGACCATGATCGGTACATAAATCACGCTCACCTCAACAGGATAACCTTCCCTATGGATCAGCCTGCTCTCAAAGATCTGAGGCAATCCTTTGGCCGCCTGCTCAAAACGCTCCTCGGCAAATTCCAGTTCTTCCTGATCAATAATTTCACTATAGCTGGAATGCAAAAGACTCCCCCGCGGATAACCGCTCAGTTGCTGGAGACTGGCATTCAAGGACTGGATGTGCCCATCCAGATCCATCGCACTGATCGCGGAAGGATTATACTCAAACAGGGATTTATACCGGTTCTCACTCTCCAGCAGTTTCAATTCATATTGTTTGCGCTCGGAAATATTCCGGGTGACGCAGACCATTTCGGCAATGCCGCCCGGGCCTGCACTGATATGGCGCAGCGTTGTTTCTACCCACAGGTAGGAGCCATCCTTGCACAAAAAGCGAAAAATAATCGGCTCCAGCTTACCGCCATCCATACTTTTCTGGAGATAGGAGCGAACGCTGTCGATATCCTCCGGATGAACATGCTGCATCCCATTCGAGCCTTCCAGCTCCTCCGGCGTGTAACCAAACATAGGCTGGCAAACTGGAGAAGCATATAGATAAGTAGCCTCGTTGTCTGTTCTATTCCGTGAGATAAAATCCAGTGAATTCTCAGAAATCAGCCGATAGTTCCGCTCACTCTCACGGAGCTGCTCTTCCATCTGGTAGCGTTCGGTGATATCCTGCACGATGCCATTCATCTGCAACAATTTACCATATTGATCCAGAACCACTTCCCAATAGGTATAAATAACCCGGCGCACACCTTCGTCGTTCTCAATTCTAAACACCGATTGACCATTGAACCCGGACTCCAGTGTCTGGCCCAGTTCGGCCCGCAGCCGCCCCATATCCTCCGGAACCACGCGGGACAACAGCTGCATATAATCGATAAGGCTGTGAGTACCGCTCTCACCATCATCGCACATATCAAAAATAATCCGCAGCTGCTTGGAAACAGTCATCTGCCCGCTCGGGGAATCCCACTCCCATGAACCCATCCGGCCCAGCTCCTGGGCAGTTGCAAGCATATTCTCATATTTCTTGCGTTCCGTGATATCACGGGCGATAGTCAGCACCTGCACTACATTGCCTTCGCTGTCACGCACCACCTGGAATGAATTTTCAAGCCATAGATAATGTCCGTCCTTATGGCGGGCCCGGCGGGTGAACACATCACTGTCGGAATACGCCTTCCCGTGCTGGGTCATTTCTATCGCATCTTCTTCATGGTAAAAATCCGGTCTTTTTCTGCCGATCACCTCTTCAATCGGATAACCCAGCAGCTTCTCGACCGATGGAGACACATAGCGTACCGTTCCGTCCGCATCCGCAAAAGAGATCATATCCGGTGTGTTCTGCGTAATCAGATTATAGAGTAGCCTGTCCTCCTCAATCTTTTTCTCGGCCAGCTTGCGGTTGGTAATTTCCTTCATTTCGGCGATTAGATGACTAGGTTCACCCGTAGTCTCATCTATCGTCAAAAAGATATGTAACGCAATCCAAATGATCCCGCCGTCCTTGCGTACAAAACGTTTTTCTTTATTTACAGACGCACCGGGACTGTCCTGCAAGTATTGCATGACCACATCATGCTCAACAGCAGTCTTATCCTCCGCGTAAGCAATATCCAGGTAACGAATATTCATCATTTCTTCTTCCGAATACCCAAACATATTGCAGAGCGCGGGATTCGCCATAATCATGGTACCGTCTTTGGTGGAGACTACTGCGAACCCTATAGAGGACCGCATAAACAGATGCTTAAAGAGTGTGTCGGTCAAATGATAGAGCCTCCTCTGTAAAAGTGGGGACTGAAACTACACCTAGTATACCTTTTTTTCAGAAAAGATGCTTCTGGGGTGAAAGTCCTATTATTTGTCCTGGATCACAAGTCTTATAAATAGGCTAATGGGTATACCTCTCTTTAGAAACGAAAAAAAAGCTTCTATTCTTGTAACAACAAGAGTAGAAGCTTCTTTGTAGGTGATGCGGTCAAGAGGACTCGAACCTCCACGATATTGCTATCACTGGCACCTGAAGCCAGCGCGTCTGCCAATTCCGCCATGACCGCACAATATGTAGTTCAACATTTTGATCGCTGTAAGTAAGACTATACTCTCTTTTCTAATCAGATGCAAGGGGTTTTTATTGCAACTCATTAATATAATAACGAGTCACTTATCAAGTTAAAGCAAATTTATATTTTCAGTTTATTATATAATCATAAATCCTTGAGGTATTTATTTATATTAGGTAAATTATATATAACACACAATAAAGAAAGGATGGATAACATGGATGCTATTGATTATAAAATAATCAGGGCCGTAATGGAGAACGGAAGGATCACCTGGGCTGAACTGGCCGGGCTGCTCGGCCTCTCCTCACCGGCGGCAGCGGACCGGGTGCGGAAGCTGGAGGAACAAGGCGTGATTAAAGGTTACACTGCGCTGATCGATGCTGAATCCGCCGGCTATGGGCTGGGAGCGCTGATCGCAGTCTCACTGGAGCGTCCGGCGCACCGTCAGGCTTTTTTGGAGCTGGTACAGAAGCTGCCGGAAATCCAAGAATGCCATCATACAGCCGGAGATGACGATTATGTGCTGAAGGTGCGCTGCCGGGGCACTCATGATCTCGACCGGATTATCAGCGAGGAGCTGAAAAGCCTGCCGGGCATTGTGCGCACCCGTACCACCATTATTTTGGGAACAGTCAAAGAAACCTCAAATGTGCCGCTGCCCACTTCGGAACGTACACCATGATGATCTGGACTGCCCTCCTCAGCGGAATCGGCTTTGACTTTGTCGTTGCCGCACCTGTCGGTCCCATGTCCCTGCTGTGTATGAACAGGACCCTGCAGCAGGGATTCATGGCCGGCCTTGCTTCCGGTCTCGGGATTGCTCTGGCCGATGCGGATTATTCCCTGGTGACCGTTTCCAGCTTTAGGATTGTGAATGAACTTACTGTTGCATATGCTCTGCCGCTCCGTCTGCTGGGCAGTCTGTTTCTTGGACTTCTGGGGGTAAGGACGCTTCTACCCAAAGAGTCCAGATCTATACTTGAAGCTACCCGCCGCGGCATTCCCTATTGTCTGTTGTCGTCCTTCCTGCTGACCTTAGCCAATCCGGCCCCGATCCTTAGCTTCGCGGTACTCTCAGTTTCACTTGGAACGACCATCGGGAGTTCATGGTTTCTGCCGGCGGGTATCGCGATTGGCTCCACCTGCTGGTGGCTGCTGCTCACCGCCACGTTGTTCTGGATTAGTGCCAATCTCCCTGCCTCCTTCACCCGCTGGCTGAACCTCTATTCATCAATGATTCTGATCCTGTTCAGCTTGTACGGCATCCTCACTGCGCTTATATGAAGGATTTAATGAGTTTATCTCTTGTCACCCACAAAACGGCTGCTCCCCGCCCCAAGTCCTACTACGAACAGCAACATGCTTGCCACAGCGAGTAATGCCAGTGGCATATTCCAGCTATGGGTCACATCATGCAGCAGTCCGAACAATGCGGGCCCCATTGCAGCGAGTAGATACCCGACAGATTGGGCCATGCCGGACAGCACGCTGGCTTCCTGTGTGCTGCGGGTTCTCAGACTGAAAAACATCATGACGAGGCCAAAGGCAAAACCTCCGGCAATTCCGATGCAGACAGCCCATACCACCATCCAGGAGTTGCTGCCCAGCCAGATACCGAGAATACCAATCATAAAAAGAATGGATGTAATGAGCACCAGGCTGCGCTGGTTTTTCATTTTGCCCGCCCAAAGAGGCACGAAAAAAGTAAACGGCAGCTGCGCCAGCTGCATAAGAGAAAGAATCCAGCCCGCATGACTGGAGGTCATCCCGCGTTCACCCAATATCACGGAAAACCAGGCAATGAGCACGTAATACAGCAGCGATTGCAGACCCATGAACAGGGTAACCTGCCAGGCCAGCGGAGACCGCCAGACCTGAACGGAGGATTGTCTTTTACTTTCGCTGCTGCCACTGGTCATATTCCGCATCTGAGGAATCCAGAATAGTGTCGCCAGTGCGGCTACGACAAACCACATTGCCAGTGTACCCCGCCAGCCAAATCCGGCATGCTGCGCCAGCGGAACGCTGATGCCTGAGGCAGCAGCTGCACAGATATTCATGGATACGGTATAAACCCCGGTCATAAGTCCGATACGCTCTGGAAATCTCCCTTTGATAAGTCCAGGCAGCAGCACATTACAGACGGCGATGGATAACCCGATCATCGCTGTGCCTGCGAACAGCATGACTGTGCCCGAACCTGAGCGGATCAGGATGCCCATAGACAACGCCAGCATGGCCAGCATAAGAACATTGGCGGTGCCAAACCGCTGAGCCAGTCGTGGCGCAAAAGGTGACAGCAAGGCAAATGCCAGCAGCGGTAAGGTGGTAATTGCTCCCGCCAGTGTATTGGACAATCCCAGATCATCACGGATCATGCCCAGCAGTGATCCAACAGAGGTGAAGGGAGCCCGAAGAGCTGCTGCGACGCAGATAATTCCCACGACCAGCAGAATACGGCTGGCTCCCTTATCCGGCCGGGTCTTGCCCAATTCCGGTAATGCAGCATCTTGATGTTCTGATCTCATGTGTCCTCCCGATTGAGTCCTTCACCCTACGGAGGCCATAAGCTTGTCCGGGATATAAGGCTGTTCTATGTAATAATCACATTGTTACATTATATCCCCTCTCCGTCTGCGCTGCACATATTTCCCGGCAAAGTCTCCTCCGCGCACTGCAAAAAAAGCCAGTCTGAGGGACTGACTTTACGTGTAGAGGTAGATTACTAATTATACCCAGAGAGATTTGGAAATGATAACGAGCAGGATGAACAGTACCAGAATTGCACCTGTGGAAGTAAACGCACCGTACCCTCTTTCATTTTCACTCATGTTAACTCCTCCTTTGTACTTGTATACAATACACTATGTACATTGGGGAGCTGAGGATTGGACGAATAGGTAACACTTTGCCCTCTTTAGGATCCTTACACGAGGTTCACATTGTGAATGGTTCCAACATCGGGCCTGCCGGAGCTGCCCTTTCCAGTGGCTGTTACTGGAGCACACTGAGCAACATGCTAATAACTATATTGTGCGGAGTGAAGAATCTAACTGGCTGGATAATGCTTGTGAAATCTCAAAGAGCCGGTAAATTGAGCACAAAAGCAGACTATTTATTTATCCGTACACGAAGTGAATAGCCGTTCCTGCCATCCCCATTTATCCATAACCTATGGTATCACAAGGTGAATTGTCACCCTTAGGGAGGTAGTATACTGCTATGGCTACTGCAGCAAAAAGAAAATTACCGAATCGCGTCACTGGGAGAGTTCTTCAGCAAATGGGCATATCCATGCTTCCTTTTTACCGCCGAATCGCCAGCAGCTTCGCTTTCGCCAGTCAATGGACAACCGCCTTGCGCACCTCTGACCTAATTCTAATTGGCAAACTGCTGAATCGCTTGCCGAAGTCTTCCAGAACAGATGATTTTAGTATTGATCCTCTTAGCTACTTGATCACTTTTCCGTTTAAACCGCCTGTGAATTTTTACTCCAGCGGGTTAATGGTTGATCGGCAAGTAGGAGCCTTTTTCCAGACGAGTGTGCACCGCAGTATTTCAAGATCACTTATCCCTTTTTACCGGAAGCTGGCTACCTGCCTCCCCTATGCCGAAGCCTTGGCTGTTGCCATCCGCAGCAATGATCTTCAACTGATCAATCGTTTAGTCCGCAGGCTGGTAACAACTATGGAACTAAAAGAGGTGTCTCGCGGGCAGGATGGCGTTATTCTGGTGTTCCAGCCTAAGGGTAGCAAGTTCCCGTATGAGCACTGGCTGATGCGTGAGCTGCGGTAATTGCATTTCGCTGTTTACAGCCCATTCACTGAGTAATTAATTCGATAGCAATACTTTGTGCACAGACGCCAAGCAGATTGTGTTCACATATCTCGCCGAAGCCGGATTTGACTGGTAGTTTCGGGAAGGGTCACTTCTTCGCAAGATGCACCTTCAGCAGTTTGCCTTTGACAGTGGTGTCCTTCATCGCCTGCAGCACCAGCGAGCCTTTGCCGTTCAGGATATCCACGTAGGTAACATTGTCCTGGATCGTGATGATCCCGATGTCTTCCGCAGTGATCCCTTCAAGCTTCGCAATAGTCCCGACGAAGTCAACCGCTCTGAGCTTCTTTTTCTTGCCTCCGTTGAAATAGAGCTTCATGATGTCCTGGTTCATGACCTCAGTCTTGCCCTTCTTGCGGACCTGCTGCTTGCCTAGCTTCTCATCAAAAGCAGGTTTAGCATAAGCAACGGCATCCTCGGAAGGGGCTTTCATCAGCGGCAGGCTGAAGCCGATATAGCTCTCAATGTCTTTCACCCATTTGTGCTCGTTCGGCGTAGCGAGGGTGATGGCTTTGCCGCTTTTGCCTGCGCGTGCGGTGCGTCCGGTACGGTGCACGTAGCTCTCTTTTTCCATCGGAATATCGTAGTTGATTACATGGGTGATGTTCTCAATGTCAATGCCGCGGGCAGCTACGTCGGTGGCAATCAGATAGCGGAACTGGCCTCTTTTAAAAGCGTTCATTACCTCAAACCGTTCGTCCTGCATCATACCGCCATGAATTTTGTCCACCGGATACTCCAGATCGGCCATCCCCCGAAACAGCGCGTTCACCTGCTCCTGTGTCCGGCAAAAAATAATGCAGCTGTCCGGATTCTCCACCGTAAGCAAGTCGCACAGCAGTCCAAACTTCGCAGCTTGTCTCACTTCAATCAGCGCATGCTCAATCGTCGCTGTCGTGATGCCGCTGGCTTCAATCTCAATGTCCACCGGCTCCGTCATATATTTGCGGCACAGGTTCTTGACAGCATCCGGCAGTGTTGCGGAGAACAACATCGTAACGCGGTCCCGGGGCAGCTTCTGGATAATCTGTTCGATCTGCTCAATAAAGCCCATGCTGAGCATCTCATCCGCTTCGTCGATCACCAGATATTTAATCCGGTTCAGCGGCAGCGTGCCGCGCTCGATATGGTCAAACACCCGTCCAGGGGTGCCTACGACGACATGTGTTTTTTGGGTAAGCTCGATTTTCTGCGGGGCAAAAGGCTGCTTGCCGAACAAAGCGACCGCCTTGATCCGCTTGAAGCGGCCAATATTGGTGATGTCCTCTTTGACCTGTGCGGCCAGCTCGCGTGTCGGCGTAAGTACCAGAGCCTGCGGCTTGTTCTCCGCCCAATCCACCAGCTCGCAGAGCGGGATGCCGAACGATGCCGTTTTGCCGCTGCCCGTCTGGGATTTGACGATCAGATCCTGGCCTTTCAGGGCTACAGGAATAACCTTGCTCTGTACCTCAGTCGGCTCCAGATAGTGGAGCACGTCCAGTGCGCGGACAATCTCTTCATTTAACCCGTAATCTTTAAATTGTAATTCACTCATGTAGTTGTTGTTCCTTCCATATTGTGCATTCTACTATTATAACAGCTTACGGCTGCCTTGATTCCATTCCATATAAAATTGCTCCAAAAAGCTCAGCATGAACTCATGCCGCTCCTCCGCCAGCTTGCGCCCGTAGGAAGTATTCATCAAATCCTTCAATTTCAACAGTTTTTCGTAAAAATGATTGATCGCCGTTCCTTTGGAATAGTCACGGTACTCCTTCTGGAGAGACTCATCACGCGGGGGAATGTCCGGATCATAGACCGGTCTGCCTTTGGCTCCCGAAAAAACCATCACCCGTGTAATTCCGATGGCGCCTAGCGCATCCAGACGGTCTGCGTCCTGTACTACCCGTCCCTCCAGTGTGGACATGGGTACGCCCCCGCCTCCACTGAAGGACATCGTTTCTATAATCTGCATGATGTGCCGGATCTGTTCCTCATCGTTCAAATGTTCCTTCAACCAGTTATGTACTTTGGCAAGTCCCGCTTCTTTAGAAGGGTTCAGCTTCTCATCCGCCACGTCATGCAGCAGAGCGGCCACTGTACAGATTAACACATCAGCCTGCTCCATCTCCGCGATCAGCGCTGCCATGTTACGTACACGGTCCGTGTGGAACCAGTCATGTCCGGTTTTATCCTGGCCCAGCTGCTCTTTGGCAAAGTTCTCGGACTCGACAATGATCTGTGTATGATTCATTAATAATTCTCCCTTGTTATTGAAGTTGTTATTGGATATAATGTGCATTATTCCAGCCCTGAAGGGACATGATTCGCATGAACAGCATAACCATCATACTGAATCAGCTTCATCATCACAAGCAGCGTTAGCACTCCTGAACATTTTTCAGGGAGGGCTGACGCTTTTCGCGTTTGGCCTCCCTGCCGCATATCAAGCGCGCGGGACCAAGAGGTCCGGCGCGTTTTTTGTTTATAAGGGACAATACAGTTTCCGTGGTCTCCCCGCAAGCGTAACAGGACACCGGGAATGACTTAAGAAGCCCAGGCTTTATTTTCTTCAGATAAAATAATAAAGGAGCTGCTACACATGCAGAATGTTAAAGGGACCTATGATTATTTCGGCCGGGAGCAGGCCATCCGCCAAAAAGTCCGATCTACGCTGACCGAACTGTTTGAGCTGTATGATTTTGATTCGATGGATACAACTCTGCTTAATGAGCTGGAGCTGCTAACTTCCAAATATGCTGGAGGTGACGAGATACTCCGCGAGATGTATCAGTTGACCGACCAGGGCGGCCGGAGGCTCGGGCTGCGGTACGATCTGACCATTCCTTTTGCCAAAGTGATCGCCCTGAATCCAGGCATAGAGTTCCCCTATAAACGTTATGAGATCGGCAAAGTGTTCCGGGATGGACCGGTCAAAAAAGGCCGTCTGCGCGAATTCCTGCAATGCGACGCCGATATGGTTGGGATCGGTGGCCCGCAAGGAGAAGCAGAACTGATGCAGCTCGCGGCAGAGGTCTTCCGCAGACTGGAAATCCCCATTATCCTGAAATGGAACAACCGGCGCTTCCTTGGAGAGATCCTGGAAGCAGCCGGAGTTCCGCCGGAGGAGCACCTGTCCGTGATGCTGACCCTAGACAAGCTCGCCAAGATCGGCAGCACAGGTGTGCTTGAGGAACTTAGGATGAAAGGACTGACTCCGGCTGCTATAAGCAAGCTTAAAGAGCTACTGGATATGGATGCCCCTTCCTTTGAAGAGCTTGCGGAGAAATATGGGCTGAGCACACAGCCTGGCCTGCTTGAGGTACTGGCCTTACAGCGGCTAATCACTGAAATTGGACTGGCAGAGACTTGCGTCTTCGATCCTTTTCTGTCACGCGGCTTATCCTTCTACACAGGAACAGTCTATGAAATCTTCGACGCTTCCGGTACCTATACTTCCAGCCTTGGCGGCGGAGGAAGGTATGATTCCATTATTGGGAAGCTTGTGGAGCGTGATGACATCCTATATCCTACAGTGGGCATTTCCTTCGGCATGGAGTCGATTATGACTCTGCTGGGAGAGCGGCCTGTCCGTGATGAAGCTTCAGGGGTAATGGTCATTCCGATTGGGGAGGTTATGCCGCAGGCTTTATCTGCCGCCGCTCTGCTTCGCGCTTCAGGTATCCGCACTGCTGTGGATACCGGGAGACGCAAGCTGAAGAAAACGCTGGCCGCGGCGAACGCGAAGGGTATCCGCTACGTGATTCTGATCGGGGACAGCGAAGCTGCTGAAGGCAAGCTCCGGCTTAAAGATATGTCACAGCAAAGCGAAGAGCTAATCACAGTAGAAGCCGCAATTGCACGGATTGCTGAATAGCCGGGATTGTGCGTCCGGGCCGTAAGAAATTTGGCATATTGGCTCCTCACCAGAATATCAGGAAAAAAATTCTTTCAGCAACTGGGCAATTTCTTGAGGAGCTTCACCATTCTCAGGGGAAAGATGATCAAGCTTAGGAAATACCCGGGACTGAACTTGCGGAATCGTCTGTTCCAAGATATGAATCATATGATGCACGGCTTGTGGACTTTTTCCTCCGGCCATCAACAGCACTTTTGCATCGATCGATTCATATTTGGAGTACGTCGCTTCCAAGCGTCTAACCTCCTTATGTTCATTTAGACATGCGGGTAACAGCCGCTTAATCTTCTCCCATTTCTCACCACGAATCACCAGACGCAGAATAAACTTTGCATACCATTTCGGTAAATTTTTCAGAGGAGTATGACCGGCACCCTGTACAAAGCTGGTAAATGCTCCTCTGGAATCCTTCGCCATCAAAGCTGCCTCATACTCTTCAATCCAATCCCATTCCTTAGGGTTCGATTCTATTGAAACCCCGGGTTCGTAGACGGCAATCTTCTTACATACTGAATGGGTACCCGCGAACTCTAGAGCTGCAAGTCCGCCAAAGCTGTGCCCAAAAATATTAGCCGCCCCACTCGCTTCCTGGACGGCCTGAATATCCTCACATTCTTTGCCGATCGAATAATCCGCTCCTTGCTCTCCGCTTCTGCCGCGTCCCCGCCGATCAATGATATGGACGGTAAACGACCCCGACAGCTCATCGGCAATATGGGTGAAATCATCTGAAGTACTCAGCGCCCCAGGAATGATTAGTACACCCGGTCCTTGCCCGATACTTTGGTATCCTATTCTGGTTCCATCATGCGAAATCACGTAAGAATAAGTAAAAGAACCAAGCTGCTTCATTTTTTTAGCGGAACTTGACATAAGTAAGCCTCCCTCTACGACCCAATATTATTATTGATTGAATTTTAATTCAATAATAAACCTGGAAAAGGCTACCGTCAACCCAAACATTTACAAACCTGTCCAATAAAATTATGATTGAATAAACATTCAATATAAGGAGTATTCCTATGCCGAGAACCAAAGAAAAATTTGACGAGATGCGGCTAGTCACGATCGAAAAAATAAAACAAGCAGGCCTTCATCTTTTCGCAAAAAAAGGGTTAGCCGCAACGAATATTAAAGAGATTGCCAAAACCGCTAATGTAAGTCTGGGTCTCATCTACCATTATTACAAATCAAAAGATGACTTATATCTCGCACTTGCCAATGAAGCTATGGATAAATCTGCTCTTGTCCTGGATGAGCTCCATAACATGTATGCGAATGCCGCAGAGAAACTCGAAGCGTTCACTGAAATCTTCTTGAATGCGGTCAACAAAGAGGATGGCATATACTATTTCATTCTTATTTCTCAATTATCAGAGACGAATTCCCCGGAGGAAAATAAAAGTTTGTTGGATAGAAAACTTCAATCCATCCAAAACTTAGCTTTGATTGTGCAGGAAGGACAAAAGTCGGGGGAGTGCGTTGACGGAGATGCGTTCCAGCTGGCAGCCACTTTCATTTCTGCTACCCAAGGCATAGCTTCTTTCAAGCTCATGTTCGGAGACCCATTCCCGATTCCAACCAAGGAAGTTCTGCTGAGAACCTTGTTGAAATGAGAATAACTGCTTCACTGAAAGCTAATAAGCCGCATCGTGATCTATCCGGTGCGGCTGTTTGCAATTTATTTTTACCATAGAGGATTTTGTTAAGCAACCGCTGTACAGGGAGAACCGCCACCTGCCTTCAGTTCCGGGCATGCCGCTTCAAATAACGGTCCCGGTAGTCCTTGGGGTTCTTGCCGCTGTATTTCTTGAATGAACTACAGAAATCGGTGAAGCTGGAATACCCGGTATACATGGCAATATCGGCTACCTTCAGTTTATTTTCCTGCAGAAGCTGCTCAGCCTCGGCCATCCGCAGCCTGGTAATATAATCGTCTATGGGTATACCGACATGCTGCTTGAACAGCCCCGACAAATAAGCCGCATTAAAATGAAATCTCTCTGCCAGAGATGAAAGATCCTGTTCGCAGCAGAAATGCTCCCTGATATCTTTCCGGACGGCTTCGATCATATGCCGGCCGCTGGAGAAGCGGACTTTCTGCACTTCATCCATCACAAGCAGCGCCAGCTCTTCCATCTTCTCCCGAAGTCCTTCACGGGACTGGTAATCAGCTATACTCATCTGGCATTTCCATAGATATTTCTGCACAGCAGAGCCGCCGAGCTCGAACTTTTGGGCAATCGAGCTGAATACCAGAAGCAGCCGCAGAGCCAGAAAGGTAGAGATGAACATCGGTCTTTCGCTGCTGAAAAGGGCATCAAGATGCAGACGCAAAGTGTTCATATCCAGATTTTCGATCACTTGGGTCAGCATGCGTTCTACTTCAGGAGTAAAAAACTGCATCAGCTCCCGCACCTGCCTGCGTTCACCTTCCGCTTCCTTGTAATGGGGGCTCTGGTTCCAAGAGAACATGCACGAGGTATAAGCATTCTTTAACCGCTTCAATCCCTTTACTTGCTGCCCAATTCCTGCTGCGCATTCCAGCTTCAGATGGCTGGCTGTGCTCTGCTTCAGTTCCTCTACGAACCGCTGTGTTTTGCAGGAATGCTCAGGTCCTGATTTCAAAATAACAACAAAATACATGATCCCGGAGTTGAATTCATTACCGAACGGATAGATTCCTTTCCACCTGGCGGACATCTCCCGGCAGTTCTCCTTAAATGCCAGCTTCACGAGGTTCTTGCGCTCCTGGTGATCCGTCCTTTGATCCGGGGGCAACCCAATCTCCACAGCGGCAATCTGCAGCTTCAAATCTTCTGCTGCCAGTGGACCCAACTGGAGCTGCTGCAGACGTTTCCTGACTACTGACAGATTGCTCCATTCATCCTTGATTAGCTGCAATATATAGTTCTCCTGCAACAAACGCAACCGTTCATTCTTCATGAACACCCGATCGGTTTTGCCCTTGATGCTCCGGCTTCCTTCTTCTCCTTCTACAAGCATGATCTCAGCTATGATCCTCACCTCTTGGTATCAGTATGGACCAAATCCCCGCGATGTATGGCGGTTCCTCTGTTAAAAAAAACAAAAAAAAGGACCCCGCCTTCGAACGGCGGGGCCAAAAATTATATTAAAGGGGGGTTATGAATTCAATATATACCCCTAAGCTTAAATCAAGATGAAAGCAAGCTAAAGATTGCCTTAAACCGCTTAAATTTTGAATTTCTCTACCAAACCCTGCAGCTCTTTCGCACTCTGCGTATTTTCATCGGCCATCTTACTTTCAAGCAGGGTTTTCTCTACGATATCCGCAGTTTTCTCAGCAATATCCTGCACACCGATCGCACCTTCATTCACTGTGGCCGCGACTTCATTGACCGCAGTTGCTACACTGGACACTGTCTCGCTCAAATGGTCGGCGGCTTCCCCGAACTGACTCATTAGCTCATCGATGTCGGATGCGTCGCTATTGTATTGTTTGCTGACCTCTGCAAGCCGCTCATAATCACCCAGAACATTATGATCGATAAATTCAAGTATGGCTTCCGAATTCCCCTTCATTTGCTCTACAGATGAATAGACATTATTCACAACTTCTTGAATGCCTGCCGCCGTTTCGGAGGATTTCTCGGCCAGCTTGCGGATTTCACCTGCTACAACAGCAAAACCACGTCCAGCTTCTCCAGCCCGTGCTGCTTCAATGGCCGCATTTAGAGCGAGCAGATTGGTCTGGCTTGTAATCGAGAGAATCGTATCTGCAAGTACGTTGATTTCATGAATCGCTCCAGACTGCTCAATGGCTTTTTCCATCTCTACACGAACCGATTCATAGATGCGTTTGGCATTGTCTATGGACTCAGTGGCATCATGCTGCAGCGCAAGCGCCCGCTCGGTAATCTGACCGGATACACCGGCACCTTCCTTCACCCGACCGGAAATGCTGCGGACATTACTCTCAATTTCATGAATAGCAGCTGACATCTCCTGCGTAGAGGCGGCGGTTTCTTCCATCCCTGCCGACAGCTGTTCTGTAGTCGCCGAATTATCGTGGGCATTCTCGCGTACGTCATCAGACAGCTTTTCCAGCGTCTCGGCATTGTCCAGCACCTTCGTGGAAATGGTAACCAGGCTGCCTGCCATCTCCCGGAGCACCGCTCTCGTATGAACCATGGATTTGGCGATTATTCCGGTTTCGTCTTTATTTTTCAACAGATATTCATATTGCTTATCGTACCTGAGGTCCAGCTCCGCGGTGCGGTTAATCAGCTCCGTCAACTTAACGATCGGCGAAGAGATCCGGGTCGCCACAGAAATCCCAACAACCAAGGACAGCAGCAGGCTCCCAAGAGCCAGCAGAATAATGAATTTTGTCATATTGTTAACCGGCTGCATAATTTCATCGAGATCACCAGTCAGCACCAGTATCCATCTCGTATCGGGGAGAACGCTGTAGGCAGCTTTTTTCTCTGCTCCCTTGTATGTATATTGTACATTGCCATCCGCAACCGTCTTTCCGGCTTTTACCTGCTCCACTACTGCCTTAATCTGAGCATTCTCGACCGGTGTACCAATCTTGGATTCATCTGGATGAAACAGCATATTCCCCGTCTCGTCCAGAAGGTAAGCATAGGAAGACGGTGCATTGGCCACTTTGGCATCGGACAAATACTTAATGATACTCTTCGTATTGACTGCTGATGCCACGAATCCGATCATTTTGCCGTCACTCATTACTGGATGTACAAATGCGAGAACATATGCACCAGTAGACTTGGACTTTAGCGTTTCACTGATTACTGGTCCTGCGGTCTTCAGCACATTCTTAGTGTAGCTTCTTTCACTGAAGTCTGTTCCTACCAGCTTGGTATCACTATCGGCAATGCCAATTCCCTTCATGTTGACCACAAACATATGCTCCAGATTGCCTGCGTCCTTCACCATCTGTTGAAGTCTAGTATTTACCTCAGTCTGCAGCGGATCCCCTGTACTGGCAAGACTGCCGTCCCCAGACTTCAGCAGCAATTCAGCAATTTCAGATTGGCCCGCAACAAGTGCCATATTCCGCTTCTCTTTGTCAATCATCGCTTCAATGGTCTGCCCTTTGTTGGTGTTGACCTGACCCATTGCGGTTTCAGTCAGATTCAGAATAGTCTTGGTAGATTTGCTGTACGTAAAAACCCCCATTATTAACGTTGAAATCAGTGTAACGACAATCATCAAAACCGAAAGTTTCATCCGAATCTTCATCTTCTTCTACTTCCTTCCACCTTAATCTACTCAACTATTGGATACTCAATCTAAAACCGTAACATTTGTTACAATAATTATCGGATTTAAAACAAGTATTGTTAATATTTTCATGGAGATATTTAGGGAATATTATCACATTTTGTCGAGATTTAAGATATAAAAATTCAGGACTTTTGTCACACTTAAAAGAAAACAAGCATCTTGCACGGAAGTTCTCCGGCTTAGATGCTTGTTGATCCCCATATATTCAGGCCATACTATTGGCAATTCCTACAACAACCCAGGATAGAATCAGGACAATGTTCCCCCATAGCAGCAGTTTTTTGGGAGCGGCAAATCCCTTCCATTCTCCATCCTTAAGCCCCCAGGCGTTGCTGATGATTAAGGATAATCCGTTAAAGGCCAGCCATCCGACCACAGCGCCAAGTGGTCCAAGCAAAGCTGTAGCTTTGGCATATAGTCCAAGCGCCAGATACCAGACAGCAGCGGTCAGAAGCGCTTTGCCATATGCCTTGCCCGCGCCTTTGGCCGCATAATCTCTGTAGGTACCATTCTTGATTAACAATAGTACAGCATACACAAAGTTGGCGACAAAGCCGCCAGATAATGTAATTACCCAGGATATCAGACTGGCGCTGATTTTGGCTGTACCGTGGGCAACCGCAATATCCACAGTCTGATTCGCATAGGAAAATCCGATATTCATTGCTGCTGAGCCCAATCCGGCTACAGAAGCAATAATCAGGCCTTTGGTCAGATTGCTGCCGCTGCCCTTTCCCTGGCCGGAGGCAGTAATGATTTTTTCTTTTAACAATCCGGCCTTGGTAATGACCGCCACCCCCGTCAGCATAACCGCTGTACCGATCAGCAGCACTGTGAACGGGCCTGCCGCCGGAATGTTGCCGAAGATAAATAACGGAATCAGTGATCCCAGAGATGCCGAAATACCCATGTTCACACCATATGTAAGGGATACTCCAATGGAGTCGATGGCTTTGCCGAACATAATCGAGCTGATGCCCCAAAGGAAGCCGCAGAAGGAAGCGGTCCACAGCACATCCGAAGAGGTCTGGCGGATATAACGGAAGAAGTCAGGGACTTCAATCCAGGTCCACAGTACCGGTATAATCAGAATCCCCACCAGGGAAAACACTGCCCAGAACGCTTCCCAGGAGAACGGCTGGTACTTCTTCATCCCCAGTCCGAAGCTGCCCTGGAAACAACAAGCCAGCAGCAGCAGCAAAAAACCGTAAATCATCTTAAAGTCCTCCCAATCCTTGTCCCTTTGTATGTACTGAATCTTTTGATGATTATACATGAAAACTTTCATTATTGGGATGAAAAAAACAGAAAAATAACCGCAGCGTTTACGCCACGGTCTTGTATATGGTTATTATCCTAAACTCCCAACTCCACAGCAGTCACAGCTTGCTAACAACGCTTCAGACGCCTTCCGGGAACAACGCATCCAGCGCCGGGCAAGGCAGTTTATCAAGGAATTCAGACAGCGGTGCAGGCATGTTGCTGTAGAGATCTTTTAACGAGGTGCCGTTATAAATATTGCCGATAATTACCGGATGACACAGCTCGGAGATCAGAATATCGCCATTGCCGTGCAGGTGAAGCTGTTTCTTGCCTTCAATGCAGTGCGGGAAATATACTCCAGGCTGCTCCTGGAAGCCCAGCGCCTCCATAAATCGGTCCATACAGGTGAAGTAGAGAGTGGTATCCTCTTTTTTGCGGGCAATCAGCTCACTTACTGCATTCTTCAATTGTTCGCGGGCAGCGATCGCCTTCCAGCCGGTATGACCCATAATAATACTATTCTGGATTTCATGTGTTCTTACCCCCATCGCATACACATGATCGCTGATTTCCTGCATATGATCCTGCGTCTCGTTAAACAGCAGGGTCTCCAGTACCACATCGACACTCGTCTTGGCGAACATTGTAATGTTCTCACGGATTTTATCATAGATGCTGGTGTGGATATTATAGTAGCGCGAGAAGGCCTCGGCGGTTGTAAAGTTGAAGGAGATATGGATCGTAGTCAGTCCTGCATCGACCAACTGCCCAATCCGCTCCTCGGTCAGAAGACTGCCATTGGAATTCAGCTGGGTCTGAATGCCCCGGGAGGTACAGTAGCTGACAATCTCCAGACAATCCTGAAACTTCAAGGTCACTTCGCCGCCGGAAAGACGGACTCTCTTGAGATTTGGCAGATCCTCCAGGATGCGGATCACTTCCTTGCCCTTAATACTCTGTCCGTCATTTCTGTTATAAGCGCAGCAGTAATCACAGCGGAAATTGCAGTTCGAGGTTACCCCAACCTCCAGCCCTTCCAGCTCATACGTCAGCGGTTTGTCCAGCTCAAGTGATTTATATTTCATGCTCATGCTCCATAGTCCTCCTGAAAATAAAATATCATCGTTGTCTATCCACAACATTTGGGTTGCAGGTGTACAAAGGTCAACCTTAAAAATTATACAGGTTTGCCGAACAGGTTAATGTGACATTTGTTGTGATGAAGCTCAACAACAAAAAGCCATGAAAATCACTCAGCGGTGCATGAGTGGCTTTCATGGCTTCATTTTAATAGACAGGTAAGAATCCAACATCGCATGGTCTACAATTCTACTGATTTCCCCATCTCGCTTAATACCGGTTGACCGATCAGACCCAGACGCCAGATGGCGATGCCCTTAAGGCCATAACGTTTGGCCAGGCCGATTTTGGCATTGACCGAGGTTTCGTTCTCACTGTATACCGAAATGCCAAGAATCAGCTTGTCCTTGCTGACCTGCTGCAGGGCAAGACGGATGGATTCATCGACCTTGTTCATCGGCTCCGGCCCGGTCTCACCTTCATAAGCATATGCCATAATGACCAGGTCGTCGGCAATCGAGGCCAGTGTCTTGTAATCATATCCTTTGTATGAGCTGTTGAGGGGATGAAGAATAACTGTAAGTTTCAGGTTCGCCGCTTTTGCCCGGGCAGACAGGTTCTTGACAAAGGTATTATATTGACTCTGCACCAGTGCCTTATCTCCGGTCATTCCAAGCCCTTCCAGGTCGAGGGCAATCCCCTGAAAACCCTTCTGCGTCGCGGTGTCCACAATTCCTGCTATCGTCTGCTGCTGAAGCTGCAGATCCTCCATATTGCGGGTCAGCTCCAGCTCCTTGTCGCCTGAATATACCATCAGATAAGGAGCGGTCCCCCCTGCAGCAGCATTCTGGACGATGGATTCCGGTGTAACATCACCGGCTGCCTGCGGCCATCTGAACTCCGTGCCGGAGGTCGTGTATAGTCCACTACGGTCAATCCGGCTCCATCCAAAGGCAACGGCATCAAAATCCGGAATCAGCGAAACTTCGCTGTATGCGCCTTGCGCGTAGAAACCTAGCGTATATATATCATTCTTAGGTGAGGTGATCGAGACTGTCTTGGTGGTCTGACTCCAGGTTACACCTGCGCCGAACTGCTGACCAAAAAAGCTGAGCGGAATCATCGTTGTGCCGCGGACATTCTGCGGGGCAACGGCCAGCTTTACCGCTGCACCATTAACAGACGCGCTTGGTTTGCCCAGAGTAAGAATGACTTTTTGGGTGCCTGACGAATCGGTTTTTGTAGCGGTAATCTGTTTGGCTGCCTGATTCCATTCCACCTTTACACCCAGTGCTTCGGATATCGCCCGAAAAGGCACCATGGTGGTTCCGTTCATTACTGCAGGTTCTACTGGAAACGGAAGCGGGTAACCGTCGAGCACAATGCTTACACCACCTGCTGCAGCCTGAGCATCCTTTGCAGGAAAGGATGCCAACCCTGTCGTTGCTATCGCCGCGCACAATACTATTGTAGCTATACGCTTCATTGCTCAATTCCCCAATCTGTAGGATGATTTCAAATCTCTCAACCAGCTTTACCCCTATCATTTTACCAAAGAAGGTATTTATAGCAAGTTAATAGATTGTCACCATCCGCCCTACATGAATGCGCTAAGAAAGACTCCCACTGCCCGTTCGGCGTCCACATCCACTGCTACCTCGATGAACTCTCCTACTTTGGGCTGCGCCCGCAGATCAGCGACCACCATACCAGCGGTATGCTCCCCCTGATGCTCCACACGCACTTTCATCTGCCGGCAGGTCAGCAGGTCCGGCTGCAGCGCAGCCATTAGAGCCAGCGGATCATGCAGCGGCGCACTGTTGATGAGATAATTAGTTTCCCGGTAAAAATTAAAATAAAATGCCAGTGACTCATCCATGAATTGAATGATGTCTTTGCACTCCGGCCGCCCGAACCGCTTGAGAAGTTCCAGATGTTCTGTAGTAATACGAGTCTTCAGCGTAACGTCCAGTCCAACCATCAGCACCGGCAGCCCTGAAGTGAATACCCGGTCAGCCGCTTCGGGGTCGCCCCAAATATTAGCCTCTGCAACAGGCGTGACATTCCCTGGCTTGAAGATGGTACCGCCCATAACAGCTACCTTCTTCAGCTTGCCTGTAAGTTCAGGGTCCAGATCAAGCGCCAGCGACAGATTGGTCAAGCGTCCAAGCGTAACCAGCACAATCTCGCCCGGATGCTCATTCGCCAGTCGTACAATAAATTCTGCCGCTGTCTCGCTCACCGGGCGCTGGGTGGAAGGAGGAAGCTGAACTCCGCCGATGCCATTTTCGCCATGGACATGGGTGGAGAAGCCTGTAAGCTCACGGACCAAGGCCCGGGAAGCGCCGATGGCAACCGGAACTTCATACCCCGGATCCGCAAGCGCCAGAAGTCTGAGCGTATTGTCTGCCGCCTGGGCCACATCAATATTCCCAAAAACTGTAGTAATGCCTTCAACCACAACGCCCGGAGTCCGCAACGCGTACAGTATGGCAAGAGCATCATCAATTCCGGTATCGCAGTCTATAATCATTCGGGTTGTACTCATCGTTATAATCTCCACTCCTATTATGTCTCTCTATTTGTAGAACTTATCTACAAAAAGTCCGCTTACTCTCCTGAACATACCTGTTCCAGTGAGATTCAGCGGACCTATAAACAATCTATTCTTATTTTACATAAGGTGCAGCAGCCTGACAGAAACGCTCCAGGGCTTCAGCAAGAAGGGAACGCGGACAAGCCAGATTAATGCGCAGATGGCCTTGGCCCTCTGTCCCAAATACTGAACCTTCGTTAAACGCGACCTTAGCCTCACGGTACATGAGCTTTTTCAGGCCGTCTGCATCCAGCCCGAGGGCACGGCAATCGATCCATAGCAGGTAAGTGGCTTCAGGCGTCATTGGTTTCACTTGGGGCAGATGCTCTCCAAGATAACCGATGGCATACTCCGCATTACCGCTGACGTGCTGCACCAGCTCGTCCAGCCACTCCTCGCCTTCATTGTAGGCTGCTTCTACAGCCTCAGGCGTAAAGAAAGCAGACATGTGCAGGCTGAGTGTCTTAAGCTTGTACTCAAATTTCCGTCTAAGTTCAGGATTGGAGGTTACGATGTAGGAGGTTTGCAAACCTGGCAGATTAAATGTCTTGGTCGCTGCCAGGGTGGTTAGTGTAATATCCGACAGCTCCTGCGACAAAGAAGCGAATGGAATATGCTTGTGGCCCGGCATCGCCAGATCACAATGGATTTCATCCGAGATCACGGTTACACCATACTGCAGGCATAGCTCTCCAAGACGCAGCAGCTCATCCCGCTCCCACACTCTGCCCCCCGGATTATGGGGACTGCACAGCAGCATCAGCTTGGCACCACCAGCCATCAGCTCTTCGAGCTGGACATAATCCATCACATAATGGCCGTCTTCAAGCTTCAGGGGGTTGATAGCCACCTTACGGTCATTCATCCGGATCACATCATAAAAGGGATAATAGACCGGCGATTGCAGAATCACCTGATCTCCCGGATTGCTGAACAGCTCTACCGACAGGCTAAGTGAAGTAACGATACCGGGGGAATCGGTAATCCATTCCTTTTGGATCTCCCAATCATGGCGTCTGCGGTACCAGCCGACAATCGCCTCTTTGTAGGAATCACTCGTTACACTATAACCGTATATTCCCTCCTCTACGCGCCGCAGAATGGCTTCCTTCACGGCAGGCGGGCTCTCAAAATCCATATCGGCTACCCAGAGCGGAAGAATCTCCTTGTCTCCGAACAGCTTCTCGGACTGATCCCATTTGTATGAGCGGGTATTGCGGCGGTTAATGATACGGTTAAAATCGTACTTCAACTAAAATCACCCCATCCATTATTTATGTTCATATATTGTAACATGGGGAGACGCTTCCGGCATCCTGATTCATTTTTCTGAAATTTATTGTTCTGCTATTTTACTTCCCCACCGGCGCCCTGCCAATGGCAGCGCCAACCTTCAGGAGAATCTCCTCCATTGAGCCCGGATCCAACACATCATAATCGTCAATATTCAGGCGCAGTACCGGACAGGCGCTGAATTCATTGATCCACTGAGAATAGCGGCCGTGCATGTGCTCCCAGTAGGAGACATCGGTCTGGATCTCCATCTCGCGTCCCCGTTCATGAATGCGGGACAGGATCGAGGGCAAGCTGCCTTCGATGTAGATCAGCACGTCCGGATGCGGGAAATACGGTGTCATCACCATAGCCTCATACAGGCTGGTATAGGTGTCATAGTCGGTCTTGGACATGGTACCCTGATCCGCATGCATTTTGGCAAAAATACCGGTGTCCTCATAGATCGAACGGTCCTGCACAAACCCGCCGCCCAGCTCGAACATCTTCTTCTGCTCTTTGAAACGTTCGGCCAGGAAATATATTTGCAGATGGAAGCTCCATCTTTCAAAATCATGATAGAACTTCTCCAAGTATGGATTATGGTCCACCTGCTCCAGCGAAGTCTGGAAGTTCAGACGCTCAGCCAGAGCCGCAGTCAACGTCGATTTACCGACGCCTACTGTGCCGGCTACCGTAATAATGGCGTTGTCCGGAATGTTGTATGGGTTCATTACATAAGCTCCTTTAAATGTCCGGCGATTGCGGCGAAGTCTTCCTGGTTCTCCACAAAATCGACCTGGTTTCCATCGATGGTGACAATGACGGTAGACGGCTCTGAAAGTGCCAGCGAGGCCATGGCTACATCATAATCCTCGATTAACTGCTGCAAATAAGCGGGTGCAATCTCCTCCTCGAATGAACGCCCGCGCTTTGCGATGCGTCTCAGTAAAGTATCGAGGTCGGCACGAATGTAGAGAATGATATCCGGCTTCGGAAGATCATCGGTCAGTACATGGTAGATTTCCCGGTATTTGTCCCGCTTCGTCCCCTTCAATGTACGTTCGCCAAAGATCAGATTCTTATAAATATGATAATCCGAAATGACCGCTTTTCCCTTATCTAAGTACTGGTTCACCGTATCTTCAAGCTGCTTGTAACGATTGCAGAGAAAAAACATCTCCAGTTGAAAGCTCCAGTCATCCATATTCTGATAGAACTTGCCCAGAAAAGGATTCTCATCCACGATTTCTTTAATTACCGGAAGCTGTAGTTCACCGGACAGCATCGTGGCTAGTGTGGTTTTGCCGGCTCCGATCGGGCCCTCTACTGCAATAAAAGGTGCATGTTCCATTAACGCTGTTATCCTCCTCAAATACGGTCAATCCCGGAGTGGGCTCCAAGTAATGGATTGTAACTCCGGAGCCTGCCCAGATCCCTTAAAAAACAGACTAAATTATTGTATCACAGAGAGCTGTCCAGAAGTGTTTAAATTTCTGGTGAAACTTTTCACGCTTGCTTCGCGTCTAAACTGCAGATAATATTTTCCATTTACGAACATGCACCACCATATTCACTCTAATGAGATGAGGGATAACCGTATGAAAAGATGGATCATAAAGCTCAGCCTGGCGCTGAGTCTGACAGCTTCCTTAAGTGTGTCCTCCGCATTTGCCGAAGCTGCCCAGGACACTTCTACTGCATCCAGCATTGCTTCTTATGGCGCAGATTATTTGATCAAGACGGATGGAAGCCTGTGGGTCTGGAGCGACAGCAGGTCGGTACCGACTGAGGTACCGGGTATAGAGAATGTGCAGAGCTCATTCAATATGCCACTCGACGGACTGTTCGCGGTGAGCCGGGATCAAACGGTCTGGAAGGTGGAGACCTCAGCATCCACTCTAGCGATGCAGCCCACCCCTCTCGAACAAATGAAGAATCTTACGGACTATATTACACTGGGAGATCGGACAATAGCTGTTACCGGGGATGGAAGCATTTTTAGTTCAACTCATACGTACGAGAATAACCGGATGAACTCTACTGCCTTTACGCTGGAATCAGGCATTGATCAGGTGGCACAGATTGCCGGTTATTTTGAGGATAATAAGGACGGGCACTGGACGCGTTATCTCTTCCTTAAGAAAGATGGAACCGTGTGGTCTTCCTATGATAATCTTGCTACCTTTCAGCAGATTCCTGGTCTCAACGATGTCATTCAGCTGCAGAACAATTATGCACTCCGCAAAGACAAGACCGTATGGACCTGGCCGGTCCAATCTCTCTATGAGCCAGAGACAATGGGCGATCCGGCTATCATTACACCTGTCCCGTTATTCGGCCTCTCCAATATTAACAGCATCCGGTACAGCGGACATGCTCTGCTGGCCATTGACAGTAAGGCTAGGCTCTGGTTCTGGGGCCAGACGGTTACCGGGGTTTCAGACAGTACTACTTACCATAACCAGGCGGTCCCCGTCTTGTTCTCAGGCATCCAGAATGTGACCGATGCCTATATGGTTGAACGTTCTATCGTAGCGCTAACCTCAGAGCACAAGGTCTATACCGCCTCGGTTGAAGAGCAGTTGCTGTCTGCAAATGCAGAGTTCGGGCTGCTGGCATCAGATATAGAATCGATCAAGGGTGGCGGACGTTATGTGATTATGCAAAAAACAGACGGCACCCTCTGGGGCTGGGGCGTCAACAAAAACGCACAGTTCGGCAACGGGGAATATGAGTTCAACTACCATAAACCCATGCCGATGCAAAAGCCCATTTCAGTGTCGTTGAACGGCGAGCGGGTTAACCTGACGAATGGTGTGATCACACGCAGCAGCCAGAACTTTGTTCCGCTTCGTTCCCTCTTCGACAAGCTTGGCGCCAAGGTGGATTATCAGGAGAATGTTCAGACTCTACCCGCTACCAAACCGGGAGCCACCAGCTATAAAGTAGATAAAATGGTGATCATTACCCGAAACACCGCAGACAAACCGGCGCTGTCCATCACCATTAACACCGTAACCGGAGCGACTTCGCTCAATAATAAAAGCGTTACGCTGCCCACGCCGCCTTTTATCGTGAACGGAACGGTTTATCTGCCCCTGCGGTTCATCAGTGAACAGCTGGGTGCAGTGGTGAACTGGCTGCCACAGGAAGAAACCATAGAGATCACAATGAAATAGCCCGAGCTGCGGCTGCTTTCTCGGCTATGCTGCTGCAAAAGAGCCTCAGCCCGCCACTGAAAGTGGGGGCTGAGGCTCTTACGTGTTAGCGGTCGATAGCAGCATTCCATACCTGCTTCGTGCTGTTCATTCTCTACAGTTAGAGTTTCTCCCCGAACCGGATGCTCTTCGCTTTCAGTGATCCATACAGCTACAGCAAACAGCAAAAAGGCGTCCCAGCCGGCCTAATGGCCAGTGGAACGCCTCCAAATAATGGATTAAGACAAACGGTTGCTGAAGTCCTGGTATTCGAATTCACGGATCACTTTGAGACCCTCTTCATCATTGTAAGAAGCAATAGCCGGCAGGTTCACACCGTTGAACATATGATTCTTAACCATGGAGTAATGCGCCATATCGAGGAAAATCAGCTTGTCGCCGTACTTCAGCGGCTCCTTGAACGAATAATCTCCGATGACATCGCCCGCCAGGCAGGTCATACCGCCGAGTCTGTACGTGTACGGATACTCGCCGGGTTCACCAGCTCCGATAATTCCCGGACGGTACGGCATCGCCAGTACATCCGGCATATGGCATTCGGCCGAAGTGTCCAGGATGGCGATATCCATGCCGTTACGCATGGTATCCAGCACTGTTGCCACCAGGTATCCGGTGTTCAGTGCAACCGCCTCTCCAGGCTCCAGGTAGATCTGCACATCATAGGTTTCCTTCATATGAAGAATGCATTTGATCAGCGTATCCAAGTCATAATCGGGACGGGTAATGTGATGGCCGCCGCCGAAATTGAGCCATTTCATACCATGCAGGTATTGGCCGAACTTCTCTTCAACTACCTTGAGTGTACGCTCCAATGTATCCGAGTTCTGTTCACACATTGTATGGAAATGAAGTCCATCGATGCCGTCCAGTTCCTCCGGCCGGAAATTAGGCAGGGTCACTCCCATTCGGGAGTTGTTGTAACAAGGATCGTACAGCGGCACTTCAATCTCGGAATACTCCGGATTGACGCGGATCCCGCAGCTGATATTCTTAGGCGCGTTCTGCACCCGTTCCTTGAAGCGGGCCCATTGGTCAAATGAATTGAACACAATGTGGTCCGTGTAGGTGAGCAGCTCGTCAAATTCACGGTCCATATAAGCAGGTGCGTAGACATGCACCTCCTTGCCCATTTCCTCATAACCGAGTCTTGCTTCGAACAAGGAGCTGGAGGTCACGCCATGCAGATACTTGCCGACCAGCGGGTACAGCGCATGCATGGAGAAGCCTTTTTGCGCCAGAAGAATCTTGGCTCCGGTCTGCTCCTGCACGTAATTCAAAGTTTCCAGGTTCTTCGTCAGCAGCCGTTCATCGACCAGATACGCGGGTGACGGCAGCTTGCTGATATCGATATCTATATCCTTCATTGCCTTACGCCCTAATCCAGCAGCGTCGGCGAGAAATCTTCTTGCCAAGGCAGCCCGTGTTTGTTAAGTGCATCCATGAATGGATCCGGATCGAATTCTTCCACGTTGTATACGCCCGGTTTCTTCCAGATGCCTTTTATGATAAGCATGGCTCCGATCATCGCAGGTACGCCGGTAGTGTAGGAAATGGCTTGGGAGCCAACCTCTCTGTAGCATTCCTCATGATCGCAGACATTGTAGACATAATAAGTTTTGGGCTGACCGTCTTTCGTGCCCTGAATGATGCAGCCGATGTTGGTTTTGCCTTTGGTTCTTGGTCCCAGGGAAGCCGGGTCAGGCAGGATAGCCTTCAGGAACTGCAAAGGAATAATCTCCTTGCCTTCATACATAATCGGCTCAATGGAGGTCATGCCTACATTTTCAAGTACCTTCAGGTGGGTCAGATAGTTCTGCGAGAAGGTCATCCAGAAGCGGATTTTCTTCACGCCTTTGATGTTAGCCGCCAGGGATTCCAGCTCTTCATGATACAGAAGGTAGATATCCTTCGGGCCGATCTCCGGGAGATCATAGACTTTCTTCTCGGACAATGGAGCCGTCTCGATCCATTCGCCATTCTCGAAGTAACGTCCATTGGCCGTGATTTCACGAATGTTGATCTCAGGATTGAAGTTGGTCGCGAACGGATAACCATGATCACCCGCATTGGCGTCAACAATATCAATCGTGTGAATTTCGTCAAAATAATGTTTTTGCGCATATGCCGTGAATACTCCGGTTACCCCAGGGTCAAAGCCGCTGCCGAGCAGCGCGGTAATTCCGGCTTTTTCGAATCTTTCTTTGTAAGCCCATTGCCAGGAATATTCGAATTTCGCAGTATCCTGCGGTTCGTAGTTGGCGGTATCGACATAGTGCACTCCCGTTGCCAGGCAGGCATCCATAATGGTCAGGTCCTGATATGGGAGAGCGACATTAATCACGACATCCGGCTGGAAACTCTTGATCAGTTCGATGACCTCGTCCGTGTTATCTGCATCAAGCTGAGCCGTAGAAATTTTCGTCTGGCCTCCGGCCAATTTATCTTTCAGAGCATCACATTTCGCGAGGGTTCTGCTCGCTATGCAGATCTCTTCAAATACATCCGGGTTCTGGCAGCATTTATGAACAACAACGCTCGCTACACCGCCAGCGCCAATAATTAACGCTTTTCCCAAAATAGATTACCTCCTAAAATTACAATTGAAAAATCAACAAGGCTGATTATACATAAAGCAACACAATAAATCAATAAATAACGACAAAATTTGATGCCAAGACTGTAAAATCTCACGTTTACACCGTTAATACTCACGAACGCATGGAAATACACTGAAATGCTCTGTTTTCCTGCGTTTTTTTCTTCAACTTCCAGGGTGTGTAAAAGCTCTATAAGAAATGGTACTCCACGGACCAGGACAACTAGATAATTGTATCACAGGAGTTGCCTGCTTCATAATTTTTTTTGAAAAGCTATGAAATGGCTCACCTCCTTGTAGAGGATTTCTTATAAATATGCACTTTCGGTTTCCCGTATTTGTTCAGGCGCCAATCCATTCGCAAGAATGCTCGACTCAGGCAGATCGTTCATAACGGCGCAATATATTCTTTTACCCGTTTTCCTTCTTATATTAACTGTCATCGCGCCGGCCAGCCTCTTTCCCGCCAGAATCACCCATTCCTTGGGGTTATTATATGTATTCCTGTTAATCCCATACCCGTCATCGACAATAGTGAATATTTTATCCTGTGGGGTGTAAATGGATCTGTGATATTTTGAACTTTATTTTGCATAGACCCAATAGCCCGGGGTATCCACAGCAACGAATAGGAACTGTTGTTACATGGCTCAGTACGTTACTAGGTACGCTGTTTTACAACCTGGACAAGGGGAAGGTAAGACAGAAACAGCAGAAAAGTGTATTCTATATACACTTTTTTGGATACAGATATTTGCACAAGACAGATCAACAAAGAAGCCTCCGGTAGCCTGTAAACAGCTTTTCGGAGGCACTTTCTTAGTTGGTCAGAGGCATTAAAACTGCAAAATGGTCTCTTTGCCGTCTTTCTCCCCGCTCATGGTGCAATTCTCAATTATCAGCCAACAGTTTACATCATCCCAGCCTTGGACTGTGCCTTCAATGAGATAGTGCGGATACAGGAAGCTGCTATCCACCCGGGAACGGACAGCTTCATAACCTGTGACTGCAAATCCCCCGTCTGATAAAGCAATATGAATACCATGAATCGTAAAAAACATAACAGCTCCAGCTACCTGCTGGCCTGTTGAATATCTCTGCCTAAGACGGGCCCATTCCTCTTGATAGGAAGCCATCGCTGTGTTCCAAACGGCCTCAAATTCAGCACGTTCAATAGAAATATCCCCCTCCATCATCTCCACAGACTGATCCGTTAAATAGAAATCCGGGCTACCCGAAGTTTTGTGGGGGCCTCCTTTACTGGCAACGATCTGCCGATAAGCCGTCTGCTCTTCATCAATCTCAAAATAATAAATCTCATCTTCGAAAAATGATTTTAAATATTGAATATGGTACCGCTCCTTTCGAAGCTTGATCTATATTTCTCCCCAAATATCTCAGTTTCATTATTCCGTCGTCCCTTACCAGCTAATTCTTATTGCCCGAACCCAACCCGCGGACGCTCGCGTTCTTTCGTCTCCACAACTACGGCGCGGATGGAGGTAATGGGAATATACAGCACTTGATATTCCGTACGGTATTTCACGAACCGCTCGTCGACTTCTTCCAGAACCCCGCCTCTGACACTAGAACCATCCAGAAAATTAACGGTAACTTCTTGACCTACCAAAGCTTCCAGCATTTCAGAATCCGCTCCTCTACTTACAATTTGGTAATCACTTTGTCGATAATTCCGTATTCCAGTGCCTCCTGGGCCGACATGAAATAATCCCGGTCCATATCCTTTGCTACCTTCTCAGCCGGCTGGCCCGTTCGCCCGGCGCTGATCTGCACAATCTTCTCCCTGATCTGCAGGATACGGCGGGCACTGATGGCAATGTCGCTAGCCTGGCCCTGAGCACCGCCATGCGGCTGATGAATCATAATCTCACTGTTTGGCAGGGCATACCGTTTGCCGGTAGCTCCAGCCAGCAGCAAGAGTGAAGCGAACGAAGCCGCAAATCCAGTGCATATCGTACTGACCTGCGGTTTGATTACCTGCATCGTATCATAAATGCCGAAGCCTGCGGTAGTCGAGCCTCCCGGGCTGTTGATATACATCTGGATATCCTTATCCGGCTCATCTGCCGCCAGGAAGAGCAACTGTGCAATGATGCTATTCGCCAGCTGATCGTCGATGGCTGCACCCACGAACACAATCCGGTCCTTCAGCAGCCGGGAATAAATATCGTAGGACCGCTCGCCTCTGCTTGTTTGTTCAATGACATAAGGAATAATACTCATGTTCATGCCTCCTTGGATTTAATACTCTGCAGACGAATGGAGCCCTGGAAAAGATACGCTATTCTCTTTCAAAATAACTGTAAATGCAGCGTATCCTTTACATTGAGCGGATCGTTTATATAATAGAGGCAACAGAAAGCTCAGGATAGTTAACAAAAAGGAGATGATCGCAAGTGTCGATCCTTGAAACGTTCAACACCGGAGAACTAACGGATAACAGCAGCTTGCTGTCACTTCGAGAGACTTTGTTCCGATATTGCCTGTCTTTGACTAGATCCAGCCTTGAGGCCGAGGATCTGGCCCAGGACACTTGGACCAAATCACTGGCTTATGCAAAATTTGCAGATAACCCGAATCCCGAAGCACTGCTGCTGCGAATAGCCAAAAACACATGGATTGATACCCTACGGCGGAAAGCTTCACTAAGACGTGTGCTGGAACACACGCATGCATTGACGGCAATCCATCTCACACAGATTCCCGGTCCATCGCCAGAAGGCGGGCAGTCTGAGATCGAGCACGCTTTTCAGGCGTTGATCCGGCATTTGTCTCCGCTGCAAAGAACAGTGTTCATGATGCGCGATGTGCTGGGTTACTCCGCAGAAGAAACCGCAGAGAGGCTGGAGACTACCGGAGGAGCCGTAAAAGCAGCCTTACACCGGGCGCGGCAGGCGCTCAGCGCCGTTCGCAAAGATCTCGCAGATAACGATGGTCCTGCGCTGACGCAGGACCTGGATTTCCGTAACCTGCTGCAGGCGCTGGCAGAGTCCTATGAAAAAGGCCAGCTGCCAGTAATGCTGGAGCTGCTCCGCCAGGAGACAAAAACGGAGATGACGATGACAGTCGGTACTGGGATGGTGCAGGTACTGCAATCAGGCGGGAATGGTTACTTCCCGGGCATGGAGGCTGGCCACATGTCGGCTGGAAGCATGTCAGGGCTGTGGATGGCCGCGTAATTATTACAGAACTAAATTTACGTTTTCGTAGACGGTTATTTACGATGACTTTCCCAGGAAGTATTACTCACCAAACTTAAGGAGTGTATACCATGAGGAACATACTTGTACTCGGGGGAACCCGTTTTTTTGGCAAAAGGTTAGTGGAGCGCCTGCTCCGGGATGCAGATACCCAGGTTACCATTCTGACCCGGGGACTGACGGAGGATAGCTTTGGGGACAGTGTGAAGCGAATAAACGTGAACCGCACAGATACGGAGGCACTTGCTGAAGCAGTGGGAGATACCGTCTGGGACGTAGTCTATGACAACATCTGTTATTCCCCGGACGAGGCCGCTGCGGCCTGCCGTATCTTCGCGGACACAACAGAACGATATATCTTGACCTCCAGCTTGTCCGTGTATGATCCAAGACCTGAAATTCTCAGCGAAACGGACTTTGATCCGGAGTCTTATCCGCTGCGGCTAGGTGCAAAAGAAGATTTCAGCTACCAGGAAGGTAAACGACTGGCTGAAACGGTCTTCTTGAGACAAGCCGCTTTTCCTGTGGCAGCGGTCCGGTTTCCGATCGTGCTCGGGACAGATGATTATACGAAGCGGCTGCATTTTCATATTGAGCATGTGCAGGAAGGACAGCCCATCGGGATACCCAACCCGAGAGCACTGATCTCATTCATCCGTTCAGACGAGGCGGCAGATTTCCTGTATTGGTTGGGGTTCTCGACACTGACAGGTCCTGTGAATGCGTGCTCAGACGGAACACTGGCGATCGGGGATATCTTATCGATTATCGGGCAGGCAGCCGGACGGCAGGCGATCGTTCAGAGTGAAGCTGCCGATAAAGATATGTCGCCATTTGGAATCGGGGAGTCCTGGTACATGGATACAGCAAAAGCCCGCGGGGCGGGCTTCCAGTTTCTAACGCTTGCAGAATGGTTCCCGGAACTGGTCCTCGAACTGGCCCGGGAGCGAAAGGCTTCACTCGGCCATCGCGAGTAGCTGGCCTGACGTCTCCACGTTCTCTCCTCTGGATTCATCCATTATTAATAACAGACCGGCCGGGGCATCTGCTCCGGTCTCTTCGTCAATTCTGAATACATGAATCTCCCGGAACAGCTGCTGCGAAATTTCATGAATCTCCACCGCCTGCCGGGCAATGTCACTGATCGCCTGATCCTGCTGGGTGCTGGATGCATTTACCTCCTGAACGCCCGCAGCAGTCTGCTCAGCTACAGCAGCTACTGAATGCACAGAATCTGCCAGACGGGTGTTGATCTTCCGGGTCTCATCCACCTTCTGGTGAATTTGTCCGATCTGGCGGCTGATACCAGAGATAGATTCATCAATAGCCTCGAAGGAAGCAAGGGTCTCTGTCACCTGATGGTCCTGCTCCTCCAGGCTTCTTTGGGTTTCCCGCATATAATCCTGAACATCCGCCATGCTGCTCTGCAGGTCATTAATGATCCGGCTGATATGAATGGAGGAATCATTCGTCTGAACGGATAAATGCCTTACCTCATCGGCAATAACGGCAAACCCCTTGCCCGATGCCCCTGCCCGGGCTGCTTCAATAGAAGCGTTCAAGGACAGGATATTCGTCTGCTTAGAGACTTCTGTAATCGACTGGGTGATGCGCGAAATATCGCCGGACTGCTGAACGAGCTTTTCCAGTGCTTCATACATTTTGGTGATAGATGCACGGGATTGATAGGAAGTCTGACGCAGAGCAGTTACCGTCTCCGAGCCTTTGCGTGTATTCTGATTCGCTGCTTCGCTGGTTATGAGCATTCCATTGGTAAAATCCGTGATCTCATGAACCCCATGCTCCAGCTCCTGCAGCAGCAATGTGCTTTGCTCCGATTGTTCTGCCTGCTGTCCGGCTCCGACGGAAATTTCCTGGATGGTATGGAGGATTTCCTGATTGGTATGGGCGGTGATGAGTGATGACTGCTGGAAGGAATGCGAATAATCTGCCAAGGAAGAGGCAGCAGTCATAGTCTGCCGCAGCATGTCACGCACCCGACTCACCATATGGTCGAAATGGTGGCTGAGCCGCCCAAGCTCATCATGATATGGAGAGTTGATCTGCTGCCGCAAATCACCATCAGCAATCTCACGCAGAGCTGCCTGCAGCTTGCCGACCGGCGTTACGAAAGAACGGATCAGCAGCCAACCAAGAAGCAGCGTAAAAAGGAACACTCCCCCTGCTGCGTAAATAATGATAGAAACCGTGTCGTCCAGCATCACAAAAGAATGATTTTGCGCCTGCTCGGCATTATCGGCAGCGGCGGCATACAGCTTGCTGTTCGTCTGCAGCATGGATTGACTAAGGGTTAATGCCTTTGTATGTAGGTCATCTATCTGTTCCAGCACCGCTAACGGATCCAGGCTGTCGTCGCCCATAGTCTGGATCAGTTGATCAAAGATCCCTTTATATTCCCCAGCCTGGGTACGAAGCAGTTCTAAGTTTTGGGAGGCAGGGGTAGCTGTCTCAAAATGGAGTTTGGCCAATTCAGCGGCAAGCTGCTGCTGCTTGTCCTTAAAGGCGCCCGCAAGTTCCAGATCACTTGATTCAGCAAGTGCCGTCTCAGCACGGTTCAGCTCCTGCAGCAACTGGGTAACCGTTGAGACAATGATTCGTTTCTCCATCTCTGTCTTTTGCTTTTCCATAGAAAGCTCCACTTGACCGATCTTGTTCCCCTGGTACAAGGCCACCCCCAGAAAAATTAGCGTAATGGCGGTGAAACTTAGAATCAGCTTCCATTTCATAGAAAAGTGCAACCGTTGTCCCTTCAAACGAATCATCCCTTCATATCAAGCTTCAAATCACAATAGGTATATTTTACTACCACACTTATTGTAGAAGCTGGATATTAACTGTTCTCGTAACTTTTGTAAGGGGTACGTAAAGGGCTGCGGCATTAACGGCTATCTGACTGCCATCCGGTTCAAGAAGCGGTTCATGAGCAGCGGCAGCGAGATGAGAATCGGCGGATCGTCCAGCCTTGGAGGATGCAGAGTTACCCGCTGATGCGGAACCAGAGTACCTGGTCCGACATGAATCGGAGTTCTCGACCGTGTACGCAGTGTGGTGTGTGGAAGGAGGAAGTCCATCGCGTGTGTTCCCCAAGATATGGAGGTAGCTAGCAGGTAATAAGTCCCAGGGGCAACATGATCGAAGTGAAAATGACCCAGCGATGAGAGCAGAGTACCGTATAGCGGCAGTCCCTCAGGAATAGGTTTAGCGAAAAGCCCGATCAGAATCACCCCGTCAAAAGGATCCTCTGCAGATATCGTCCCATGTACAGAAGTAGGCATCCGGCTGATCGGATAAGAGAACCTCCAGTCCTGCAGCTTCCTTAACGAGCTCATCTGATCTCCGGCATATTGCTCCGAATTACGGAATTCTGCCGGAGACATACCTACCCGGGCTGTAAAGCGGGAGGTAAAGGTCCCGAGGCTCTGCTGACCGATCTCCAGGGAAATATCGCGGACTGTGAGGCCCGTGCGCAGCAGCAGATCCTTTGCCCGTTGCAGGCGGTGGGAGGACACATAGTACAGCGGAGACAGGCCAGTTCTCTCCTTGAAGATCCGCGCAAAGTGATACGGACTGTATCCGGCATAGCGGGCCAGCCTCTCCAGCGGCAGATGGTCATACATATACTCATGAATATAAGCAATAACTCCATCAATCTCTGCAAACCGTTCTGTCACCATAACGTCCACCCTTCATCAGGATTGATATCAGGAACGTAAGTTCGCATAGATATTACCACAAATTTTAATTAATTGGAACCATAATGTTCCATCACCCACAAAAAAAGCAGGCTCCGGCCACCCGGTAACCCGCAATTCACTGATAATCATTCAATTATGAAACATGAACTACGCCTGCTCAGGTGTACCCTCTTCCATATACATGGTTTCCCATAGATGACCATCGATATCCTGAAAGCTCCAGCTGTACATAAAACCGTGGTCTATCGGATCGTTATACTTCTTGCCGCCTGCGGCCAGCGCCTTATGCACCAGCTCGTCCACCTCTGCCCTGCTGGATGCGGAGAAGGCCATGATCACCTCGGTGTGGCTGGAGGAGTCGGCGATTTCTTTGGAAACGAAGGTTTTGAAAAATTCTTTGGTTAGCAGCATGGCAAATGTATTGTCGTTGATGATCATACAAGTTGCGTTCTGATCCGTAAACTGAGGGTTGAACCCAAAACCAAGTGCGGTAAAAAAGTTAATCGAAGCCTGCAGATCATTAACCGGCAAATTCACAAAAAGCTGGCCTGCCTGAAATCCCATTCTCTGATCACCTCTGCATGTATTTGTAGTATTACAGCCTGATTATAACAGGATGAGAATGGAACAATTTCTTCCCGATTGCTGAATATCCTTCCCAAGCACCGGGCTGGATGAACCACTTCAGACGGCTTATTGATATTGATTGGAGTGAGGAGTAATCTGAAAGGGAGAGGGGACGAATAACCTCACTTTCCTCCGTCCATGATCAAGAGAATTACAATTCGCTTGAGTATTGTTCAATCTCTTTTAACACGAAACCTGTATGCTGAAGATAACAATGATCAGAGGGGTGAGAGGAATGCCTAACATTTGGATGCATCTGGAGTATGGGCAGCAGCTAGCGGAAGAGTTCAGCGATGAGTTCCCTTTTCTTGCGGAGATGAAGTCTCGTCCTGAGCTGTACCAGCTCGGCTGCCAGGGACCGGATTTCCTGCTCTACCACAGCTTTCTGCCCTGGAAAAAGGACACACGGGCGCTTCAGCTCGGTGACCTCATGCATACGGAGAACTGCGGTCCAGTGCTGGTTGAATTCTGGCAACGGTCCTTGGCTCTTCCCTCCGACGAGCTGAAGGAGACTCAGCAATATTTTCTCGGCTTCCTTACCCATCATCTGCTGGACCGCAATTTTCATCCCTACATTAACTGGAAAGCGGGATACAAGCACCGCAATCACCAGCGCTTTGAGATCGTCCTCGACACCTTGTTCATGAAGCGGCTGAAACAGCTGGATACGTGGCGCCATGCAGCCTGGAAAAAAATCAATGTAGGCTCCCATTTGCCCTTCCCTATCCACAACATTCTGCATGAAACCGCATCAGACTGGTATCCCGAAACCCGCCGGCTCCCCGCCGAGATCTGGCATGAAGCGTACCTGGATATGATTTTGGCACATAAATGTTTATTCGATCCGAAGGGTTGGAAGAAATCTCTGCTGAGGGGCAAAGCCCGCCGTCTATTCTCACAGCAGCTGTCCCCGGCCGAGGAGAAGCTTGATTATCTGAACGAAAAACACGGGGAGTGGCGGCATTCCGCACTCTACTCCGAAGTCCGGACTGAAAGTGTCTGGGACCTCTGGGAAGAGGCGCTTGCTGAAGGGCGGACCGTGCTGCGGGCTCTGGCTTCCTGGCTGAACAGCACGGTGCCGGCAGAAGCCGCCCACGCGCTAGAGCACTTTAAGTATGTACTGGGCAACCGTTCCTATGATACGGGCAAAGAGTGCAGCAGCAAGCTAAAGAATCTGTATGCCGAACCGATCTGGGAAGCAGGAATCATATCCTAAAATATCAATGAAGGCTTCCCTTTTCTTACCGCATATCCCCCTTACAGATCTCCAGCCGGAGGTCTGTTTGTGTGCTGTTTCAGCCGCAACATACCTTTTCAATCCTCATCTGCGGTATTCATGCTCCACAACCACACAGGCTCCCCCTTCAGGTGTATTGCTCAACCGGATCGCCCCGCCCAGCTTCGCTGCCAGCTGTTGTGCAATATACAGTCCGAGCCCCGAATGACCGTCCCTGCTGCCCCGGGCATCATCGCCGCGGTAGAATTTCTGAACAGCCTTCTCCAGGTCCTTACGGCTGAACCCCGGTCCTGTATCACAGACCTCGTATGAGATACGGCTGCCGAGCAAGTTGACCACTACAGAAATGGAGCCGCCGGTTGGCGTATATTCCATACTGTTCATCACCACATTATCAAGAATACGCTCCAGTAGCTCCGCGTCAGTATGCAGGGATATTCTTGCAGCCTCTTCCATCCGCAGAATAATCTGTATGTCCTTCCGCGCAGCCTCCACCGAATAAGCCGAAATCTTGCGTTCCAGAAACGGTGCGAGCTCAAATGTCTCCGTCTGGAGTATGGAACCGGATTTTTCCATATCTGATGTATATTGCATCTGCCTAACCCGTTCACTGCTTTTGTTCGCATTCTCCCGGATCACACCAAGATAGCGAAGAAGCTTCCCGTCTCTGTGTTCCCCGGAGTCGATCAGCGCTTCGGAGTAGCTGTGGATGATGGACAGCGGAGCCTTCAGATCATGTGCCAGCGCTTCTACCATCTCTACACGTTCCTGCTCCATCCTCCACTGCGCCTCAAGCGAGCTCGCCAGCTCTGCCTTCATCTCGGCAAAAGCACTGCTAAGCTGGCCCAGCTCATTATCTGAATGATAGCCGATTTCGAAGTCGAGATCCTTTTCTTTGATCTTGCGTGCGGCCTCCATCAGCAGGCGCAGCGGCTTGTTGATATTGCCGGCAACCAGCCGCGAGAATAACAGCGAGAATAAGATGATGTAGAGAAAAGGCGACACCAGTGCACCTACAAATATCACGGTCAGCCACCCGTTGCCGGATTCATTCACATAAGTGGGTTTGAGTGCGTAAGACAGCAGTACCGCTCCTTTAACTACGCCTTCTGAATCGATGATCGGCACTGTGTGTACATATCTGCCTTGAAGTCCAGTGGTAGTGTTCAGCAGCTTGTACAGCTCCGTCCGGCCGTGAATATGCACATTATCCAGTGTGCCATATAGGATGTCCGCATTCCTGTCCACCACCTGGTAAGTGATGCCCTCACCCGGAATTGCCGCATCCAGCGCCGTTCTTGACGAGGTGGCAAGCAGCCCTGTTTGTTGCTGAAGAATATAACTTTCGATAGCAGGCAGACGTTTCTCATAATGATTAGCGGGATAGACCAGCTTATTCTCCACCCTTGTAAATAGCAGAGCAGCCAGAGCATAAGTGATTACCGTCGCTACGACGCTGGTTAGAATGATATAGATAAAAGCCAGTTGAACCTGCGTCTTAAGCGGTCTCTTGTTCATACGGCAGCTCCTTGCTTATTGAATGGTCCATTTGTACCCAATTCCCCATACGGTGGCGATATAATCCCCTGAGGGATCTGCCGCAGCCAGCTTGGCCCGGATCTTCTTGATATGTTCCACTACAGTCGATGCATCTCCTTCGGCATCATAGCCCCAGACCTTCTCGTAAATATGCTCGCGCGAAAAAACCTGTCCGCCGTGCAGCGCCAGCAGCTCGGTGATGTCATATTCCCGCCGGGTTAGTGTGACCGGCTCCCCTGCTACACTCACCAGCCGTTCCTTAAGGCTCAGCTCCAGCTTGCCGAACCGCAGCCGGCTGTGCTGCTGCGGCTTATGCCGCGTCCGTTCTTCCCTCCGCAGATTGGCCTCAATCCGGGCCATCAGCTCGCGGAGGCCAAACGGCTTGACCACATAATCATCTCCGCCCAGCGTAAGCCCGCGGACCCGGTCCGCTTCCGATTGTCTGGCGCTTAGAAAGATAATCGGACAGTTCACCTCGTCGCGGATACTGCGGCAGACTTCAAAACCATTCATCCCCGGCATCATAATGTCGAGAATGACCAGATCCGGCTCACGCTCCGCAAGCCGGACACCTTCGATGCCGTCATAAGCGGACAGCACCTCATGTCCCTTGGCCTCCAGTTCATCTGTAAGCAGTTGAACCAGGGCCTCTTCATCATCAATGATCACAATTCTGCTCAATGTATCCCTCCTGCCTTCGCTATTCGTAGCTGTCACGGCCTTCCCATCTATCCTCACTCGTTACTGTATGGAGACATCTTACCAAGAGAAAATAAAGATTTGATAATGTTAATGAATACTGTTTGTCCGCTTCACTTGTTTAACCTCCGGTTAACTCCTGTGTAATATTCGCCTGTTACGATCAAGGCAAGAAGACCACAGGGAGGGATTCTATGCGCCTGGCCTTATTTACGGACACATTTCTTCCGCAAACCAACGGTGTCGCCCGCACACTGGGCCGGTTGACCAGTCACCTAAACCGCAGGGGGATTGAACATGTGCTGTTCACTCCCAAATCTGCCCCTGAAGGCAGTTATCCCGATCCGGTTCGTCCTGTAGCCAGCATTCCTTTTTTTCTGTATCCGGAGTGCAGGCTGGCTCTGCCCAGCATGTCCTCCATTCAAAGTCAGTTGAATTCCTTCCGGCCTGATCTGCTGCATATGGCCACTCCGTTCAACATCGGTCTATGCGGCCTCCGTTATGCCCACAGGCAAGGCCTTCCTCATGTCGTCTCCTACCATACCCATTTTGACCGTTACCTGGAATACTACCGGGTTCGCAGAATTATCCCGCTATATTGGAAATACATGAAGTGGTTTCACCGTTCTTGCGATGCTACGTTTGCTCCGTCCCAGGAAACAATAAGAACATTGCAGGAGCAAGGCTTCGAACGGCTGCAGCTCTGGTCGAGAGGTATTGATTGCCGGCAGTATTCTCCGGATAAATGCAACGCCGCCGAAATACGGAGGCGTTATGGAATTACCGAACCGCTGGTGCTGCTCTATGTAGGCCGGATTGCTCCGGAAAAGGATATCTCCACTCTCCTGCAAGCCCTGCGGCAGCTGCCCGAATCCGTTGCGGCCCAGGTTCACTTGCTGGTGGTCGGAGACGGCCCCTTGCTGCCGGAGCTGCGGTCGCAAGCCCCTATTAATGTCACCTTCACCGGTGTAAAACACGGGGAAGAACTCGAAGAGCTGTACGCCTCTGCAGATCTGTTCGTGTTCCCTTCCAGCACGGAAACCTTTGGCAACGTGGTGCTGGAGGCTATGGCATCAGGCCTGCCTGTCATTGCCGCCGGTGCGGGCGGGAGTAAGGAATTGGTCGTGCCTGGGGTTACTGGCACGTTATTTGAGCCGCATCAGCCAGATTCGCTGGTGGAGGAGATCTGCCGCATGGTGAGCAGCTCTATCCTGAGGGAGACTATGGGGAACCAGGGACGGAGACAGGCACTTGGCCGTTCCTGGGAACAGATTTTTGATGGTCTGATCCGCAATTATGAAGAAGTAATCGACAACAGAAGCATCAAGACGAGAACGAAGATATTCACAGCCTAAGGGAAGAACAGGAGCCTGCCTTGCAGTTACCGAAGAACTACTCTGATCTCAGCAGTGTTTGATCAGAATCCGTTCAGCCTGGCGTCGCATCCGCTGCCTAAGACTCTCAGGCTCAAGCACGGTGACCAGGTGGCCGTATTGCAGCAGCCTTCCAAACCAGCCTTCTTCCGATTGCGGAACACTGAAGGACATGATGATTTCATCCTCCCCAACCTCCCGGATCTCCGCATTCGAAAAAGCCTCTGCCAGCAGTACCCTGTTCGCTGCCTTGCTGACAAGGCGCACATGGACTTGGGCTCGTGTGTCTCCATGCTCTGCCAGCAGCACTTCCGCCTCCCTATGCGTTTGGCTAAACGGCTGCGAGGTAAGATAAATCTGCCGGACCCGGGAGAGGCGGAACAGCCGGTAATCCTCTTTGCCGCAGCAATAGGCGAACAAATACCAGGCATACCATTGATAAGTCAGGAGCAGCGGCTCAACGCACCTCTCTGATACATCATTATGAGTATCTGTGTACTGCAAACGGAGCTGTGTATGCTCTTTGATCGCTTTTTCCATCATTGCTATATTCTCAGCTGTGTGTTCTCCCTCTCGCAGCACACCCAAGTCAAGCTGGAACGGAAGGCCCGGTGAAGACTTGCCCGCTGCGAGGGCGGTCATTTTCTCAACGGTATCCCGCGCCCTCATATTGGAATACCCCGATAGCAATCCCTTAAGCGATGTAAGAATATATGCATAATCCTCAGATTGCAGGACCTGCCTGCTCATTTTGAAGCTGTCAAGAATATAGTAGCCCCCGTTCAACCCCTGCTGGGAACCTACAGGAATTCCCGCATGACCAATAGATTCGATATCACGCTGAATAGTGCGCTGCGACACTTCGAATTTCGCTGCCAGCTCCCGTGAGCTGACGGTTTCACGGTTCAACAGATAGATCACAATTCCCAGCAGACGGTCCATTTTCATCCCGTTATGCCTGCTGCTTATTGCTATCTGCCTGCTGGCTTCTTAGCCATTCACTTCTAAGCAAACCGTAGGCATAGGTATCGTGCCAGAGCGGATGTCCTTCAGTATCACTCTTGAAGTAGCCCGTCTGAAGCATATGTCCTTCCCTGCGCATCTGCAGACGCTCAAGCAATCGCCAGGAGGGGTGGTTGCAGGGATCACAATGGGCAGTCACTCTGCGAATATGCAGCTCACTAAAAGCATACTCCAGCAGCTTCAGACAAGCCTCTGTCGCATACCCTTGGCCCTGAAATCCACTGTTGAACACGTAGCCCAGTTCCCAGGTCTGGAAGGCCTGCGGCTCCTGCTGCTGAAAATATAAATTGCCTATCAGCTTACCGGACTCTTTCAGACATACCGCCCAAAAGGCAGGATCTGACGATCGTCTTAACGCCTCAGCCTTACTAGCCGCCTCATCAAAAACCCCATAAGGCTCGTACCTCACCACCTCTTCCCGGGAAAGATATTCATGCAAGTCCTCCCAGTCCTCCGGTTTGAAACCTCTTATCGTTAACCGCTGCGTGTCCAGAACTTCCATAGTATGATCTCCTTCATCTCTGTTTCGCCTGTATTAGAATCCCCCCAATAGTAGCAAGACCTCTTCAATATTATCAATATCATTTGCTGGATTGGCCCCGATAGCCGAGTACAACAAAAACCACGGCAAGCGTCCGGTACGCCTGTCGTGGTTCTCTTTATTTCATGAATATCCTGCCTGACTTCAGGTTATGGATGCAAAGCTCCCGCTTAAGTTCAGCGTGATTTGTATAGTCCGGCAAGTGGGGCCCCCTGGGCAAAAAAACGTTCGATATTCCGCTCTACCGCAGCATCCGGGATTAATGGCGGCGCCTGATGCGGCTTCACACGGGCGTCAATGATCACATTATCGCAGAACCAATGCTTGTTCTCCACACCACTATTTACCCCATAGATATCATGTGAGGGATTGCTGCGCGTGAAGGTTGCCCAGAGGAAGTTATTTAACGTCTCACTCATAAATGTACTATCGTCGCACAAGATGATCATCGGGCAGCTATCGAGTACACCTTGCTCCTGAATCGCGGTACTCAATCTGTCTGTTTCCTCCCGGGCTGCCGCATAATTGGTAAACTCCGGTCCCTGTAAGGCCACAATCCCCGGCATTATCATTTTCGCCTGTCCGAACGTCTGGAGATTCTTCAAAATCTCCGGTATCTCTGTACACAATGTTCTCTTCTGCTCCCCCACCGCGGCAAAAACCACTTTACTGCCGCTGTTAATTCCTGTGCCGGAATAGTCCAGTGTGTCCATCGTAGTATTAGTCTGAAAATGAATGTCCCGGTGCAGATTGATCCGCTCCAGAATGTAGATTAGGAAATCCTCGATCTTGTGCGTGCTGACCGGCCGGTCTTCTTCTGCGGTAATGAACAGATACTTCGCCAGACTGAGCTGGCCTGTCCCGAGTATCCGGTTCGCGATGGTAAGCAGCTCTGCCGGCTGCTTTAACTGCTGGTAAGGAGTGTAGCGTTCGCTGCCTATAGCAAACAGCAAAGGATGGACGCCCGCTGCATCAATTGCATGCACCTCTTTGACTCCCGGCACCTCCTGCTTCACCGCACCGCCGGTCAGTTCATGGATCAATTCTCCGAAAGCAGTATCCTCCTGTGGTGGCCGGCCTACAACGGTGAACGGGAAGATCGCCCCTTTTTTGGCGTAGACCTTATGCACTTTCATCACAGGGAACGGATGGGTCAGACTGTAATAGCCCAAGTGGTCGCCAAAAGGCCCCTCCGGTCTGGTCTCCCCGGGATGGATCTCGCCGGTAATGACAAAATCGGCGTCACTGCTGATGCAGAAGCCGTCCGCATAGCTGTAGCGGAAGTGCCGTCCTGCCAAAAGCCCGGCAAAGGTCATTTCGCTTAAGCCTTCCGGCAAGGGCATAACCGCAGACAAAGTATGTGCGGGTGGTCCGCCGATGAAGCAGCTGACCTTAAGCGGCTGGCCTTTCTTCGTGGCCTTGGTCTGGTGAATACCGATACCCCGGTGAATCTGGTAATGCACACCGATCTCCTTATCGATCTCATACTCATTGCCGCTAAGCTGAATCCGGTACATGCCCAGATTGGAATTCATAATGCCGGGCTTGTCCGGGTCCTCGGAATACACCTGGGGCAGAGTGATAAAAGCCCCGCCATCCCCCGGCCAGTGCTTAATCTGCGGCAGATCAGATATTCGGATCTCCTCAAAACCGGCCGGAACTCCGCTCCCCTTCTTCAACGGCAGCGCTTTTCTCGCTGCCAGTCCTGTGCCGACATATTTGAACGGCTGCTTGAGCGCCTTCATCGGATCACTGCGCAGAGCGATCACATCCTGGGACGACTCCCAGGTATCACGGAATATAAATTTACTGCGTTCTATGGTGCCGAACAGATTGGACACTGCGCGGTACTTCGAGCCTTTGACCTTCTCGAAGAGCAAGGCGGGACCACCCGCTTCGTAGACCTTCAGATGAATCGCCGCCATCTCAAGGTTCGGGTCGACTTCCTCGTGAATACGGACCAGGTGCCCGTGTTTTTCCAAATCGGTAATACATTCTTCCATATTGCGGTATCTCATGGTCTTACTCCAATCTCCAGAAGAAATGTGAACTTCTTTTATTATCAATGAGGGGAGGCGCGAGGTCAACGGCAAGCAAGGTTATGATCAGTACTGGCGGCTGGAGGAGTCGTTATTCGAATCAAAAAGAGGGCTTCTCCCCGCAAGACATTCTGCGATGAAACAGCCCCCTTACTGCAAAATATACAATTGCGTTCATAAGCCTTACTAGTCCAGTGTTCTCAGGGGCCACACCCCGCTAAATTCAACTTCATTATAAGCAAAAAAGGCACTGAGAATTTCTTCCCGGTCATCCGTGAATAGCTGGTCGGCCACCCCGGCCACAAGCTTCGGGACCGCATTCTTCATGCCGGAGATGGCGGATGCCGACAGCCCGCAGCTGGCAAGCGCGGAATAGTTGAAGACGAACAGTCCATGTACATGCTTGTGGCCCTCTTCATTCCGTGGCTGGAGTGCAAAGCCGGGACTCAGATACGGATGCGCATCCAGCAGTGCGTTCGCCTCAGTAGGCGGCGCTTCATAACGGTCACTCCAGCGGGCGATATGACGCTCGACCAGCCGCAGCTCCGGACGCAGGCCTGGATCGCTAAGCAGGCCGGTACTGACTACGAGAAAGTCGAAGGAAAATTCCCCTTTCGGCGTTGTCACCACTGCCATATCGCCGATCGCTTCCACCTTCAACCAAGGCGAACCCAGATGAAGCTGGAAGCCCGGCCAAGCAGCCGCACGGGCAAAGGTATCATTGGTCGGGGGCTGATTATATTTGAAAAAATGCGAAATCACCGCATATTTCTCCCGGTCAGACAGCGTATGATACCGTTCAATCATTCCCGAGACTTCCATCTGACGGATCGGGTTGACATTCGGAAGCTGCTCGCGGCGGACAAACACATGGACTTCTGCTGCCCCCTCAGAGAGCAGATAATTTGCGTTGTCGAACGCTGAGGCTCCGCCGCCGAGAACGGCAATTCTTTTTCCCCGGAGGGCAGTATAGTCCATAACCTCTGAGGTATGGGCATACATGGCTTTCGGAAGATGGTCAGCCACCATCGGAGGGACATGCCATTCACCGCCGCCCTGAATACCTGTAGCCAGTACAACCTTGCGCGCCAGCAATTGTTCCTTCGGCGCTCCTGCACCTGAGATATGCAGGCGATGAATTCCATCATCGCCAGGTTCAATCCACTCAAGCCGGACCTCGTTGATCACGGGCAGGCCCAGAATCTTCCGGTACCAGCGCAGATAATTCATCCAGTCACCGCGCGGGATTTTGTCGACGGCTTCCCAGCTGTCAGATCCGTTCTGCGCCTCCCACCAGGAGCGGAAGGTCAATGAAGGAATCCCCAGATCCACCGATGTTAAATGTTTGGGGGTTCGCAGCGTAACCATCCGGGCGTAAGTTTCCCAAGGCCCTTCCAGCCCTTCACTATTCTCATCCATTATCAGAATATTCGATATCCGTTCACGCAGCAGTCCAAAAGCCGCTCCGAGGCCACTCTGCCCACCGCCCACAATCACAACATCATATACATGACCTTCCGGATGGTTCAGCGGCCGTACCCAGTCTGCGCCCCCATAAGCAAGATAGGAAAGATCAGTTTTCACTCGTTCGTTTAAGGTTTCCAGACTCATCATTCCTCAGACCTTTCGGGTAACCTGTTTAGGGCATATTATAACGTGTAAACCCCGTCTTTTGAATGGTGATGGCAGGTTTATTGTCATTGCAGCCAAAATCCTTAAGCCGAATTGTACCCGATCACTAACTTTTGGCGTATGCTGCCCTGTGATATTGACAAAAGCGGAACCGTCTCTTCAATATATGGCTGATCCAATGCGTGGGCATACACAGGAAGCAACTTCTCTACTCACTTCACCAGGTCCTGAACACCGCCGGTATAATCATCTAGCTTCCCTTTTCTTCTTATCTATTTCATCCAGCATATATCCGGCAAAAAAGGTCAATTCCCCTGGCTCGACCTGCTTAATGTCCGGTATTCCATTATATTGATTCAAAAAAACTTGCACGAGTTCTCTGAACTCAGAAGGCAAGCTTGCAATCCCCCACTCCCCGCCTTCCCTCTTCGAAGCGATTTGACCTTCTTGTATGTAGTACAGCACCCGGCACAAATTCAATGTCATATACATGGGATTCTCCAAAATATCCGTTGCCGCATCTGCAATATCGTGCAGGATAGAGGATAAGTAGGCGCTATCGCCCACCGCTGGATAGCGCTTGGCAAGAGGTTCCCCGTATAACGTTCTGCCCCGGTAGTAAGCGACTGCAATTTGTGAAGCAAGGTCTTCATCCTCATAGCCTCCGCATACATAATCCTCATCAGCCTGGTATCTCTCCAGATGGTAATCGGAGAAATGCAGCTCACAGGGCGTCGGGTAGGTTACAGGTGCGAGCGCAGCTTCCCGGACTACACTTATCTCCAGGCCGTTTGCCATCTCCTCACGCAGGATTACAAGCTTGCGCGCAATCTTTGCTGCACTTGCATGCGGCAGATTGTCTCGGATTACCACCAGGATGTCGATATCACTTCCGGCCGGATTGAAGCAGCCCATAGCCAAGGAGCCATGCAGGTATATCCCTGTCAGGCTGTCTTCCAACTCTTCCACAAAAATCGCTGCAAACCTATTCAGAATCTCCTCTATTTGCCTATCCATTTTTCCTGTGCCTCCTTGCTATCATTAACTTCCATTATATTCAGGTTGCCGGCGGATTTATAGGTAATGAATAGGTAGAATATGCATATCAAAAAGCGCGCACCACCGGGTACACGCTTTTTGAGCTCATTTCAAGGAATCGTCCAGATTAAAATCTGGCAACAAAAAACTCGCGGTTGGCAGAGACGCTTTTGGTAGTTAAGAGATTGCCAGCTTCATCTCTGATTCTCAGTACATAGGATACACTGGTTAAAGTGCTGATGGTTGGGAATCTGGCAACACCAAAATCGTCAAAATCAGCAGTTACCGTAACTGCACCACTTGTCAGAGAAGCTGTCCAACCCGTGGAATCCTTATTCACATTACCCAGGCTTGTAGCAAGCACTACAAATCTGTCAAAGGTCTGTCTGATTCTGCGTCTTTTCACTACCTTCTTTGCATTTGCCTTGCGGGCCATCATTGCTTTTTTGGCCAATAAAGCTTTTTTGGCCATGATTGCTTTCTTGTCTGGAGCTTTCATCTGCTTCACCACTTTCTGATAGGATACAGTAGTAGATGCAGTCTGCGCTCGCTTTGAACCTCGTTCTTGCCTACTCTTCCAGAAATGTGGCATTGCCTTAATTTCATAGATATGTACCATCCTATCTTTCCGCGCATACCCTGTAACGGAGAGGTAGGGGATAGAGCTATGGGCGAAAAACCATGGATGAAGCAGTATGCTTCCAAAATGAACCGTCCGCTGAGGACCCGGATTCGCAAAACGTATCATTCCGGTAAGGGATCATCGGCTTTGCCAGTTATTATTCAATTCAAACACAAGTTGACCCTAAGCCGGATGCAAGCCTTGCACAAGCATTTAGGTTCTCACGTTTTGTCTGTCAAACATCGTATTCCAATGCTGAATGCGGTCTCTTCACACATTTCAATAAAGTGCCTGGAACGGATATGCTGCTGGGAGGGTGTTCACAAGGTGTACCTGGATGACATCAAATCCATATCGCTGAATATTGCCACCCCTTCCATCGGTGCAACTGCTGTGGAGCGCTCAAGAGGGCTTACCGGAAAAGGGATTAACATCGCAGTACTCGATACCGGCGTGTTCCCTCATCCCGATCTGGTCCGGCCCGTGAACCGTATTGTGGCATTCAAAGACTTCATCAACCACCGCAAACGCCCCTATGACGATAACGGACACGGTACACACATTACCGGGGATGCGGCAGGCAATGGCTGGCTCAGTAAGGGGAAATATAGAGGCCCTGCACCTGAGTCGGGGATTGTAGGTGTTAAAGTACTGGACATCAACGGAGATGGCTACGACTCTACTATTATTAAGGGAATTGAATGGTGTATTGCCAAGCGCAAACTTCTGAAGCTGCGTATTCTATCCATGTCTTTCGGCGGAACTGCGGGCACATCTTGCGGGGACGACCTCCTCTGTCAGGCTGTTGAAAAAGCAGTCCACGCCGGACTTACTGTGGTAATCGCTGCTGGCAACAGCGGACCCGGACGCAAAACTATAGAGTCACCAGGCATCAGTCCGTCGGCTATTACCGTAGGTGCGGTTGATGACCGACGGACCCTCACTCAAAAGGATGACCGAATTACCTTCTATTCCAGCCGTGGCCCAACCCCTTGTGGCAAGATTAAACCCGATATTGTTGCCCCTGGAGAATCTGTTATTTCACTTCGTGCACCAGGCTCTCAGCTTTCCCGTAATTTCCCGTACCTGCGGTTTGGCAAACAATATTTCGTGTTGTCCGGCACCAGCATCTCTACTCCTATCGTCTCGGGGGCAGCTGCCCAGCTTCTGCAGAGCTGTCCTTCGCTCACGCCTTGCCAGGTAAAGGCCAGACTGAAGAAACACGCATTCCGTCTAGGCCTGAAGCCGAACACGGCGGGCAGCGGAGAGATCAATATGCGGTTTTTGAGTACGAAATGAATGGTACTGCAGGCAAATTACAGTTCTTCAGCAATTTGCTGCGCCCAGGTGATCAGCGCCTCATCCTCGCCATGGCTCCCGATACACTGAAATCCCAAAGGCAGGTTGTTTATGCTGGCCGAAGGAATGCTGACGGTCGGGCAGCCCGCAAAGGTCCAGATGGATGTCATCCCCGGCCAGCCGGTACCTTCTCCAAGCTTCGGTGCGGTTCCGCCCTGTGCGGGTGACACCCAGAGATCAATTCCCTCCGTAGCTTGGAGGGTTTTCAGCTCCTGCCGGAGACTGGATTGCTGCCTGCGGTAAGTCTCAAGCTCGCAATCGGTGATTTCCCGGCCGCGAAGAATCGCTTCTCTTACCGGATTCCCGTATAACTCTGCATGCTGCCTGAACATTGAGGCATGCTCACGTGCCATTTCACCCTCCAGAAAACGCAGCATGGCATTCCCATAGATGAATTCATCTTCCCATGGCATTTTCACCTGCTTCACTAAATAGCCCTGCTGCTTGAGAACATCGATCTGGGTGGTAAAGACTGCCTTAACCTCGGGGCTCATCAATTCCATGTATACCCCACCCGGAATACCAAGTACTGGCTTTCTTTTAGATGCTTGCTCCCCCATCCTCCAATCCGGGATAAGCAAGGATGCGGCAACCTGCATATCTGACACACTTTGTGTAAAAAAACCAATGGTATCAAAAGAAGGCGCCAGCAAAATAACCCCATCCAGAGGTACTCTTCCATAACTTGGCTTGAAGCCGGTCACACCGCAGAATGAAGCAGGAGCAGTCACAGAGCGTAGCGTCTGCGTCCCTATTGCCAGCGGACAGATTCCTGCCGCAACTGCTGCTGCTGAGCCCGCACTCGAACCTCCCGGGGTATGGGCAAGATGGTGCGGATTGAGGGTTGCGATTGGACCGTTGTAAGCAAATTCTTCGGTAACTGTCTTTCCGGCCATTAGGACTCCCAGGGAGCGAAGTCGGGAGATCAATGAACCTTCCGGTCCGGTCAGAAGCTCAGCCGGTAAGCAGGAACCGGCCTGAGTAGGCAATCCCTTTACATGCAGGAGATCCTTAATCCCAACCGGAATCCCATAGAGCGCAGGTTTTGTTGCTTCTGCACCATACATCCGTTTTAGACTGTTCATTTCCTCATTCAGCCGATTCTGGACATCAGGCTCCGGGACAAAGGCATGAATCTGCGGCTCAACCTGTTCCAGACGCTGTAGGTATAGCTCATATGATTCCTCAAGCAAGGATTCCGGGCCGTCTGTCTTATTTGGGTCTGCTGTACGGATTAACGAGGCTTTGGCTAATAGCATAAGTTCATCTCCACTTGGAAATATATACAATCTTACTTATCTACGTCGGATATCATCAGTAAGTAGCAAAAAAAGCAAAGGATCATTTCATCCCCTGCTTCTTTGAGCCGTTCCCAATATAAAATTCCTTATGGTCTGCCACCGCTCTGATACTCGTTCAGCTTCTCATTTAGCTGTTTGGCTTCCTTTTTTCCATCAATGTGCAACATCGCGTACACCATGCCCTTGACCACAAGGATGGTAATCATGAATGGGAGCAGCCGCCCATTTTCCCGGAACGGACCCGAGCTGAAGAGCCATAGCCATATAACCACATAAACATCTGCCAGCACAAAACAGATATAGAAGCAGAGCGTTTGCGCTTTTTGACCCAGTCCAGGTGTGCTCACTAATGCATATTTGAAGCAGATAAAAGCCGAAGCCAACAATATAATCTGCCATAATATAGAGGCTTTTACGGAACTGGTTGAGCTAAGGGCCATCACAATGGCCACCAGAATCGTCACACATCCACATGCCGCCAACCAGTCCTTCACCATATAGGATAAGAATTTTCCAGTTTTCATTATGGATCCCCCTCAGAGTCCTAATTTTTGCTTTAAGACAGGAACATATTGCCGGGATATAACAACTTTTTCGCTATTGTACAACAAAGCTTCGAATCTTCCATAAAGGACCGGACTGACAGACTTGATCTTAGCAATATTTAGAATGGTTGATTTGGAAGCTCGAAAAAAGTCCCTGTGTGCATAATCCAGCTCAATCTCATACAGCCTCAGTCTGGATTCGTACACCTTCTCGGCACAATAGATAAAAACCTTGTGGTCCACAGCCTCGAAATAATACACCTCGTTCGGATCAATGATGTGCATTTGAAGTCCGGTTATGCCTACCAGCTTCTTGGAAGCCGCCATGGATGGAATGGAATGCAGCAGCTGGAGCAACGCTTCATCTGGATCATTGCACCTCAAAATAATCTCAGGCTCACTGTCTTCCGGTATGCCCTCAATGGTGATTTTCATATGCATCCCTCCCGTACTTCTGCTTACAAACACAGTATATTTTTGTAATAGTGCAGATTCAATAGGCTTTGCGCAAGCTGCTATCCGGGAGCATTAAGCTGCAGAATTTGAGGTGCATTCTCCCATTTATTTCTCAACAGATACGGACTTAGAATTCGTAATTCCCTTCTGCATAGCCTACAAACAGCTACTTCACAAGAAATAACGCTTCTTCTGTCCGTAAGCCAGCTCAAATGATCAATTCCGGAAAATAACGGTTCTATAGTTCGCATGCTTTGGCCGGCCACCAGCTCTTTCACCCGGACTCTTCCCCTGCCTTATTCGCCGGACAAGTCCAAGAGGCTTCACAGTGAGCGATAACCGCACCACAGAAATTACCGGTGGCATAACTTGCCATTACGATTATGAGTACTGCCACATTCCCCAGTGGAACCCCTGCTGAATATCGCCTATACTAATTTAAGGAAGCGATTGCAAGTCTCTCACAGAACGGAAGGGGCGTATTTATGAAAATATCTGTGTTCTACAACCATATTCTTACCGCAAGCAAACAAGCTGGGATTCCGGTACCGGAGGTGCTCCGCCGGGTGCGCGAATGGGGGATTCAGGCCGTCGAGCTGGATCTGGACGAGGTGCAGCCAAGCCGTGAAGCCATGAAGGAGGATCTCAAGCAAGCCGGAATTTCGGTGGCTTCTATGTACGCTTTTTTTGATTTTGGTAATGCTCCCGCTGGGCAGCCCGGACTCGATTTCATTGACACCGCTAAGTATTTGGGTGCGGATAAAGTGCTGGTTATCCCAGGATTTATTGAGGAATCTGCCGGCGAGGAGCAACGGAATAACTCGCTGCAACAGATGGCTGCGGCACTCCGGGAAATGTGCGAGTACGCGGAACACAAGGGAATAAGAGTCACCCTGGAGGATTTCGATGACAGCCGTGCGCCTTTCGCCACCTCCGCTGAATTGTTGTGGTTTCTGGAGCAGGTTCCGAAGCTGGGTATTACCTTTGACACAGGGAACTTCATCTACAGCGGCGAGGACGAGCTGGAAGCCTTCGGGAAGCTGCAGACGAGAATTATCCATGTCCATTGCAAAGACCGCTCTCTGAAGGAACACCATGCTGAAGCTCCGAAGATCTGTACCAACGGGATGAAGCTGTTTCCGTCTCCAGTCGGCTCGGGTTGCATACCGGTGCATCAAATTCTGGAGCGGCTAGAAGCAATCGGGTACCAAGATACGGTAGCCATTGAGCATTTTGACGCTGTGGATCAGTTAGACTACATGCAGAAATCGGCAGAATGGCTGCAGACCCAATTCAAATAGGACAAAAAGCAAGAGGGAATCGCTGTTCATAGTGACTCCCTCTTGCTGTGAATACCCGTACTACTGCTGTTGTACCGCATACGCATCCGCCGCTGCACTAAGGTAGTACGCCAGTCCGGTCTGCTGCCCTTCAAGCATGCGAAGATGAAAGTCATCGCTGAGAAAAAATCGGTTCTGCGCTGCGAAATCCGTCGCAGACACAAGGTGCCCGTGCTCTCCCAGATAATCCAGATGACGGCGGATTAACTCTGCAATGCTAACGTCGCTGGCCTTCAGTCCCGACCGCAAGGCGTCAGCCATTGCCGTCATAAACGCTGCACCTTCCATTGCCATATCGTTCATCTTCTGAACATTAATAGGAGCGCTAGCATCCATCAGGTCAAAATCCAACGTTTCTTTTAAGTGATCATGCTGCTCTTGCAGAGCTTCTTTCCATTCTTGCTCACTCGCAAGTCCTTTGAACATTTCCGAATCCTTCATAAGCTCGCCTCTTTCTCTGCTTGTTATCGATTTCTTCAAGGTTTCAATAATCGTGTCGAGCCTTTGTCTGCGCAGCAGCAGGAGCTTTTCCTGTTCCACAAGAATAGATAAACGCTCGGGCTCATCCTTCAGCAGCTGACCAATTTGCTCCAGCGTAAAATCCAGTTCCTTATAGAGTAAAATCTGCTGGAGGCGTTCCAGCTCCGGCATCCCGTACAGCCGGTATCCGGCTTCACTGACTTCCGCTGGTATAAGCAGGCCTATTTTGTGATAGTGATGCAGGGTTTTCACCGTAGTTCCGGATAGCTCTACGACCTCCTTCACTGTATACAGCATCCTGATTCCTCCTTTCCATGATGAGATTACAGGCTACCCTAAGGGGAGTGTCAACAGTATTAAAAGAAAATACTGTATCATTCGAATGCACCAGAAATGCTGAAAGCCGTTGAGGAGCTTGCAGGAATCCATCACTTTCTCGAGCTTGCAATTTCGTAACGCTGAGGCATTGTCACAAATCGGCTCCGTTAATCGTCATGTATGTATCAGACCGGAAAGGATGGATATATATGACGCAGAATCACAATGAACCATTATGGGACGTAGTCATTATCGGGGCTGGTATCGCCGGTTTAACCGCATCAATTTATTTAGCACAGGCAGGCCAAACCGTATTATTGCTCGACAAAGGATCACATCTCGGAGGCCGCGCCGTTTCGACCGAGATCGCACTCGCACACGTAAATCTGGGAGCTCACGCTCTCTATAAAAGTGCCCTCCCTATTTTGCAGGAGGTAGGTGTCACACCAACCGGTGCGGCACCAAAACCGCCTGGCGCTTTTGTGTTCGAAGGAGTACATGGTGAGAACAAAGCGCTCCTGCTACCGCAGCTCTTGCTCGGATCCTTCCTGAAGTGGCACGAGAAGACTCAACTTTTCCGCTTCTACAGTCGCCTTCGTACAACAGACACAACAGCTCTGCACAGGGTTAATCTGCAGGCTTATTTGGAATCCCAAATCTCCAGTCCGCGAGTGCGCAGTGTTGTACTTGCGCTCGTTCGCCTAGCCACGTACTGCGATGATCCCAATCTGATAAGTACCGGCGCTGTAATTGAGCAGCTCAAACATGGCCAAGTACTATACGTGGACGGAGGCTGGCAAAGTCTCGTGAACCAGCTGGCGGAACAAGCCCAACAGGCAGGCGTGTCGATCCGCACGAGCTCGCCCGCACGGGAAATTGCAGGCAGCTACCCCCATATGACGGTGACACTAAAGGATGGAACGCAGTTGAGGACCCGTCAGGTACTATCCACTGCCGGACCGGCGAGTACTCTAGCCATCCTCAATCCCCCTCTTCAACAGGCGGAAGCCGAAGTCTATGAGCAGCTTATTCCTGTTCGCGCTGCATGCTTGGATCTTGTCGTAGCCGGGATGCCTCAGCCAAAAACTAAATTCGTATTAGGTGCCGATTATCCTTGGTATTACTCCAACCATTCCACCGTTGCCTCGTTGTCCGATAATCCGACACATGCTGTTGTACATGTCATGAAATATTTGTCGGCTTCGATGGATTCAGACCCCTTGCAAGACCAACACGAGCTGGAAGGATTCCTCGACTTCATTCAGCCGGATTGGCGCAAGCATGTCGTTCAGAGTCGCTTCCTGCCACGAATGCTCGTCTCCCATGCCGTCGTAACCGCAGAGAATGGCGGCCTCTTGGGCAGACCCGGACCTTCGGTCATCGGACGGCCCGGACTGTATGTCGCCGGCGATTGGGTCGGGTCTGCGGGTATGCTGCTTAACGCTTCTTTGGCTAGCGCGAAAGAGTCCGCCCGGCGTATAATATCCGGTAAAGAACCAGATAAAGAAGGGGTGCATCGTGGAGCTTGATTCTATGTATCGGACGTACAGGCCGCTTCTTCTTTCCATCGCGTATCGCATGTTAGGATCTGTCACACATGCCGAGGATTTGGTACAGGACGCATTCGTAACGGTGCAGCAGTTGGACAGCGATAAGGAGGGCGGTCCCATCCGCAATCTGAAAACGTACTTATGTAAAATCGTTACGAACCGCTGTCTCGATTACTTGAAATCCTCGCAAAAAAAAAGAGAGGTGTATGTCGGCCCCTGGCTGCCGGAGCCTCTAGTGCAAGACTATGCGGCCATTGCAGGTTCGCCCTCTGGCGCAGGAATGGACCCGCTTCAAACGATTGTACTGGAGGATACGATATCGTACGCTTTCCTTGTCTTGCTCGATCGGCTGACCCCTATTGAGCGCGCAGTCTTCATTCTTCGTGAAGCCTTCGATTTCGACTATCGCGATATTGCAGACTTCGTAAACAAAACGGAACTGGGGTGCCGTAAGATCTACAGCCGCCTCAAACGAAAAATCCAAGCCGAGCCATCCGTCGAGCTAATCTCCAGCACCCAGTCCGAACAGCTCGTATTGCGATTTCTCCATGCAACGGCTACTGGTAATATGGAGGGGCTCTTAGCGATGCTCTCCGAGGACATCGTGCTGTACAGTGACGGAGGCGGCAAGGTTAGTGCGGCAATTAAACCTATTACGTCTAGCCAGCGTGTCCTCGCATTCATTCAAGGGCTTGTATCCAAGGGCGATGGCACAGGAGGCGTGCGGCTCATCAAGGTCAACGGACAGCTTGGTTTTGTATTAAGCAGTCCTTCCGAGCCTTTTCCCACCGTCGTTAGCTTGGCGTTTAGAAACGGCCGTATTGAGCAGATTTATCTCATACGCAATCCGGATAAACTGCAGCATTTGAATTTTGGATGAAGCTTATTAAAATAAATAGAGGATAACTTGATATTTTATACTCAGTGGAGGGTTGGAGGAAAAGACAATTTTGGGGTTCTGTCTTCTCGAACTAATGGGGAGTTGCTATTTACATTTTACATTCTTACAGCAAATCAGAGATGGTTTATTCCATTTGGGAATTCAAGAAATAATTACGATTGGCAATTATAAAGCCCTGTAAATAAGCGGTAGTCTAAAACGTCATCCCTTATTTTAGACTACCGGTAAATACATTAAAATGGGTTAGTTTATACAACATATTTTTCCGGAGCTAATTAAGACTTAGCCAAGAAACCGGATAGAATCCTTCGTTTTTCTTGCAAAAGCAACGGGATTATCGATGGACTCCCAGTGAATGTACATCAAACGCGGATTTTCGTTCAGCCAGTGATTATGGAGTGCTGTTACTTTTATTCCGTGTCTTTGCAGATTTCGAATCAGACGATTCGCCTGATTTTGAAAGACAGCCGTTTCACCCAGGCATAGGGCACGACCCGACGAGTCCAATGATTCGAACGAAAAAAGTTGATACCGCACTAAAGGCGACTTCGTTTTTCTTCCTAAAATACTTGCGTTAAATCGTCTTGACCGGCTGACAAAGCAAACGGGGCCTGGATCAATTTCATGTTCCCCACCAAGAATTTTCGAGAACTGATCACATAGCCTTTTAAACCGTTGAGTTACTTTTACCTGAGCCATAAGGCACCTCCTTTTAGTTACGGTGATATCTTATGGAATCACTCTAAAAAATGATTGTATGGCTACCTATTACTATCCACCCAAAAAGCCACAGACGGGATAGTGGTATTTGACCCAAATGAGCCTGAGATTTTCAGTCAACTATTTTTTGTTCGGCGCTTGAACTATCGTCCCTTCTTCCACACCCCAAACTCCACTTCCATCTCAAATCCGATACGCTGGTAAAAAGGCTGCATGGGACCTGTATAGACTTTATTCATACCGAGTGACCGCAATCGGTTCAACGCCTCATAGACTACCGTCTGGCCCAGTCCTTTCATTCTGTAGTCCGCATGAGTTCCCACAGGTTCAAGAATCCCAATCCGGTTTACCTCATCCACAAAAGCAATGCAGAAAGCGACCACCTCTCCCTGCTCATTGACCAGTGATAAGTCCAGCTCCGGACGGTAGCCTGGTGCTTGACGGATGCCCCCGTATAATTGCAGCATTTGCTCTGCATGTTGGGTTCCAGGGTAGTTAAACGCCAGAATATGCCCTTGTGCCTTTGCACGGTCTGGCACCTCTTCCCCGCTTTGAAGCATTAAGCCCACAGGTATATTTACCGGAAAATCCTTCTCCAGCAGGATGGAGATTATATTATCGCTCTCGTTCGGGAGAAGCATATACCCCCTGCTCCGGGCCATCTCTTGCAGCTGTGTCATCCGTTTGGGCACGGCAAGCTTCACGGCAACCGGAACAGACTTGTCTTCGATGAATCGGAACATCTCACACAGAAGCTCTTCCTGCGGATTCTCGCTATCCAGCTGGAAATAGAAATCCCCATCTCTGCAGACTACAGCGGCGAGCTCCCCATTGTCATATTCCCATAGTCCGATATTTTGTTCCCATTCAGGAAGTACACCCGCTCTAAGTTGATAGAAAAAAATCTCAAATTCAAAACGGGCAATCGTCCAGCTGCTTGGCCGGTTTAACTTGGAGTGGGCTTGAGACAGAAACCGGGTCACCTTTGTCATATCGTCCGAAGTATAGTTTCTATAATAGATGGCCATATGTATACGTCCCCCTTAGCATTGTCTTACTTTAATTGTAAGTGTTTTACTGTTCACGACATATGCAAAGTTCAACTGTAAAATGTTTTTGCCCGTGGAACGCCTGCTCTTCCTGCAGCTGGTAATGATAATACACGTAGCGTGCTACCATCTCCCGTGACATATCCATATTCTAGGAGTACAATGAAAGGAACATTTGTTCTTACAAGGAGGATATTGTGCCCTATATCCAGTGGAGTAACTTAGAGTTGTTTTATGAAAAGATGGGTACCGGAGAGCCTGTTATCTTCCTGCATAGTGCATACTCAAGGGGGATACTGGCATTTGCGAGTCAAATCCTTGATTTCCAGAATGTGCACACCTGCTATTTCCCGGATTTCAGGGGACATGGCAGAACCCGATGCGGGAATCTGTCCTGGAGCACCCCACAGCTGGCGGATGATATTGCAGCATTTATGGAGCAGATGTCAATTCCCAAAGCGCATTTGATCGGTTATAGTCTGGGGGCAGGAGTGGCTATGTATGCCGCGGTAAATACGCCGGAGCGTGTAGTTTCAATGACGGCCATCGGCTGCAGCGGGTTCAAGGAGCCGTCCGGTGCGGATGAGTATGAGCCGGAATGGCTTACTGCACACGGCAAGAACGTTATCATTCATCAAATGCTCGAACGGCATGAAGAAGCACACCGCGGAAACTGGCAGGAATTCATGCGGCAGAGCGCCGCAGATTGGCGGTTATTCCCCCAACTAACCGAAGAGCAGATACACAGTATTGATTGCCCTTCGCTGTTTATCGCCGGGGAGCATGATCCCTTTGTCCAGGAAGACCAGCTGCAGCATTTGACTACTCTGGTAGGTAACTCACAGTATCTTGTTGTACCAGGAGGCAGCCACCGGCCGCACATGCTGAGAGAGAATCCTGTAATGGTAAATGATGCTATCCTACAGTTTTTGAAACGGCATCCTATGGTTTAGGTCCGCCATTACGAATTTTTCTGAGAAGCTATACTGACAAAGGGGAGGGGCTGTAGCGGATTAACATGATATCCAGGCGGATAGAACTGATGGGGAACAACATTGGACATCATTCCATAAGACATGGTTTCCTGATACCCCGAAGGCAAGTTGTCCTTGACCGTCTGTCTCAGCTTCATGATGGCCCTCTTCCGCTCCTCAGGCAGCTGGCTGATATAATCTTCGTGACTGGTCGATTCGTAGTTCATCTATTCTCCTCCTATCTGATATCTGCAGGATTACCTTCATATGGAAATACAAACATAAACTTAGTGATTTAACTTCTTCCAGATACTATAATAAAAGCAATATGTTTCAGTAAGCTACCCGAAAGGATGTTGATGATTACATGAGATTTAGCGAATACCGGTACGAACGGCCTGACGTAGAGAATCTGAAGACTGGATTTACTGAGCTTCTAAAGGGTTTAAGCGCGGACAGTCTGGATGAGCAGAGGGCTGCTTTTACCGCGATTAATAAGCTGCGTAATGAATTTGGCACTATGGAGACCCTGGTCAGCATCAGACACTCGATTAACACGGAAGATGAATTCTACAAGGCTGAACAAGATTACATGGATGAAGTTGGACCGGTGATTCAGGAGTACATAACGGACTACTTCAGAGCTCTCGTGAGCTCTAAGTTCAGAGCGGAGTTCGAACAGGAATGGGGGACACAGCTGCTGCAGATTGCTGAAATCTCGCTTAGAACGTTCAGCCCGGACATTATCGAAGACCTGCAGCTGGAGAACAAACTGTCCACTGAATATTCCCAGCTTATCGCCTCCGCCAAAATACAGTTCGAAGGGGAAGAACGGACCTTGTCCCAACTCGCCCCGTTCGAACTGTCCACAGACCGGGATATGCGCAAGCGGGCATCCGCAGCCAGGTACCAATTCATGGCTGAACATGAACCTGAATTTGACCGTATATTCGGCGAACTTGTCCAGGTGCGTACCCGTATGGCCCACAAGCTCGGCTATAGCAGTTTCGTTGAACTCGGCTATGACCGGATGCTGCGTACAGACTACAACGCAGATATGGTCGCCAATTTCCGCAAGCAGGTACAGGAGCATATCGTTCCCGCTTCCCGCAAGCTGAAGATACGCCAGGCTGAGCGTCTGGGTCTTTCGCAGCTGAAATTTTATGATGAAAGTCTAAACTTTAACAACGGTAACGCAACTCCCAAAGGCGATCCCGATTGGATCATCGCTAACGGAGCCAAGATGTACCAAGAATTGTCCCCTGAGACCGATGAGTTTTTCAGCTTTATGTTGGAGAATGAACTCATGGACCTGGTCAGCAAAAAGGGTAAACAATCTGGCGGATACTGTACCTACCTCAGTGAGTATGAGGCTCCATTTATTTTCTCCAATTTCAACGGAACCTCGGGGGATATCGATGTGCTGACCCATGAAGTCGGTCATGCTTTCCAAGTATACCAGAGCCGGCATATTCAATTGCCTGAGTATGCTTTCCCAACCTATGAAGCTGCGGAGATCCACTCGATGAGTATGGAGTTTTTCGCTTGGCCCTGGATGGATCTGTTCTTCAAGGAGGATGCTGACAAGTACCGTTTTAACCATCTGGGCGACAGCCTGCAGTTCATCCCTTATGGGGTTGCCGTAGATGAATTCCAGCATTTCGTCTATGCCAACCCGGAGGCGACACCTGCTGAACGCAAGCTGGGCTGGCGGGAAATTGAGAAGAAGTACCTGCCTCTGCGTGATTATGACGGCAATGATTATCTGGAGCAAGGAGGGTTCTGGCATAAGCAGGCCCACATCTTCCGCTCTCCGTTCTACTACATTGACTACACCTTGGCCCAGCTATGCGCTTTTCAGTTCTGGAAACGGTCGAATGAGGATTTCAACTCGGCATGGGCCGACTACCTGCGGCTCTGCAAGGCTGGCGGAAGCCTGTCTTTCCTACAACTGGTCGAGCTGGCCGGACTGAAATCCCCCTTTGAGGACGGCTGTATCAGCTCCGTAATTGGTGATATTGAAGGCTGGTTGAACAACGTTGACGATAAGCAGCTGTAACTGCATTTCAGCTCTATGAACCTTATTGTGCAAGCGAAAAAGGAACCCTCTACCATCATGTGGGTTCCTTTTCGTATTATTAGGTCAACCGGAAAACTTCTGGTTGGCCTATTTCTGTAGGTGTTTTAAGATGGCGGTAGCCGG
>NZ_JBWAVA010000016.1:0-128917 GCF_056121505.1 Paenibacillus sp. LS-5
AGCGCGTCGTCTACACCGACGCCGAGTGCATCGGCGACGCCAACGCCGAGCGCGTCGTCTACCCCGACGCCGAGCGCGTCGTCTACACCGACGCCGAGTGCATCGGCGACGCCAACGCCGAGCGCGTCGTCTACCCCGACGCCGAGCGCATCGGCGACGCCAACGCCGAGCGCGTCGTCTACACCGACGCCGAGCGCGTCGTCTACGCCAACGCCGAGCGCGTCGTCTACGCCGACGCCGAGTGCGTCGTCTACACCGACGCCGAGCGCATCGGCGACGCCAACGCCGAGCGCATCGGCGACGCCAACGCCGAGCGCGTCGTCTACACCGACGCCGAGCGCGTCGTCAACGCCGACACCGAGCGCGTCGTCTACGCCAACGCCGAGCGCGTCGTCTACGCCAACGCCGAGCGCGTCGTCTACGCCGACGCCGAGCGCGTCGTCTACACCGACGCCGAGCGCGTCGTCTACACCGACGCCGAGCGCGTCGTCTACGCCGACGCCGAGCGCATCGTCAACACCGACGCCGAGCGCGTCGCCAACGCCGACGCCGAGCGCCTCGTCTACGCCGACACCGAGCGCATCGTCTACGCCGACGCCGAGCGCATCGGCGACACCAACGCCAAGCACTACAATCATTTATGTACCGGTAATCGTGCCAACACCAACGCCAACACCAACAACGGTAATCGGTACAATTGTGGACGATACGGTGATCAATGAGGATCCCATTCCTTTGGGGCCAGCGGCAACGGTAGCTCTAGCGCAGCCGACAGCTTCACCCCAGACTACACCGGCGCCTCCCCCTGCTCCGTCAGCACCAGCAACGACGAAGTCTGAGGAAGAAGTGATCATAGACGATGAGATTCCTTTGGGGAGTGTGGATATACCCCGCAAGCTGCCGCAGACCGGGGAAGCCAGTCCAGCACCGTATTACCTCGTTGGTCTGGGAATTGCAGGTTTGGGTTTGCTGCTCAGTAGAGCAGCTAGGAGCAGCCGACGCAAACGGTAAGTGAAGCTGGAAATAGTAGACAAACAAAAGAACAGGGCATCTCTCTTAGTGGAGAGACCCTGTTCTTTTGTATTAACTTGGGTATGGATTTCCAGTCGCTCCCTAAGCCATGGTATACTATGCTGAAAATTGGTTGGCGCCAAGCCAGGTGATTCAATTCTTATAGAAGGAAAGGCGGCAGACGTTCATGTGGAGTGTAATTATACTTGCCGTAGTGATGATTATTGCCGGCGGTGTGACTTATGCAGGATTCTTTTTTTATGGCATCGCGATCAAGCGGGCACCGAAGGAATTTCTGGCAAAGACGCCTGATCTAAAGGTGGACCCGCCGGTTGCCGGGGCGTCCTGGGGCGAAGGAGCAGAGTGGGTATCCCGTCACAGCTTCAGAAATGTTGATATTATGTCTGATGATGGGCTGATGCTGCGCGGCTACTATCTTCCGTCAGAGCGTGCCGCAGGGCGAACTGCTATTATAGCGCACGGATATTCCGCGAAAGGTAAGGATATGGGGGCATGTGCCAAAATCTATTATGAGACTATGGGCTATAATGTACTGCTTCCCGATGCCCGTGGACATGGGAACAGCAAGGGGGATTATATCGGGTTCGGCTGGCCGGAGCGCCGGGATTATCTGAAGTGGATCGGGTACATCCTGGCGGAGAATGGACCGGAAGCACAGATTGTGCTGCACGGGATATCTATGGGCGGAGCAACCGTGATGATGACTTCGGGAGAAGAGCTTCCGCCGCAGGTAAAAGTTATTGTAGCCGACTGCGGATATACCTCGGTCAAAGCGCAGTTATCTTACCAGCTTTGGCGGATGTATCATCTGCCAAGCTTTCCTTTTGTGCATATGGCAAGCCTCATCACCCGCATCAGAGCCGGGTATTTCTTCGGAGAGGCCTCCGCTCTGAAGCAGGTCCGCAAAGCCCGCGTGCCCATACTGTTCATACATGGTGATGCCGACAGGTTCGTGCCGTTCCATATGATGGAGGAGCTCTATCAAGCTTGCAGGAGTCCTAAGGATAAGCTTGTAGTGCATGGTGCGGGACACGGCCTCGCGTATGACACAGATAAAGCATCGTATATAGCGAAGGTGGCTAATTTTGTTACCCGGTACATCCATTGACCTTGCAAAAAAGCCCCGGAAACGTAGACGCGCCCGATATCCGCGGAATGCGGTTATCGGGCGCTAATATGTTCCACACATGGGACTGCATCCTATCTACAAGAAAGCAGCGAAACCATGTCTTATGCGTATATTTAATCCCCCGCCGTCCATGAGAAAAACGGGTGTCTTGATCCTTGTTATTTCCAGCAGCCGTGTGGCGAGAATAATCCTTCCAAAACGACAAAAGCCCTACCTCTCTTTTGTCCTTGCGGCTCCGTGGCCGCGCCAGTGCGAATCGGAAAACTATGTTCGAATTTAATCTCATAAAAAGGAAGAGTACTGCAAGAAAACGTAAGATTTTGTGTCCAAAATGCCGATATAGATAAATGCGCAACGAATCGGCCTGACATCTTCTTGATGGGGATAGTATATACTGCAAACAAATATTCACTAAGTATATCACGGAATGTAAAGAAATGCAAATAGTTAGGCTCAACAGGAACGTTGGAAACGAGGGAACCGATGAAGGTATACGGAGCTTTTTTGAAAAGACAGATTTTTAACTACATATTTGGTTCCGTGGTTGCTGTACTTGCGGTGGGAAGCCTGATCCTTCTCTCCTCGCTTGAAATAAGCCCCAAAGAGTACCTTCGGCTGCTGTTCATATTGCTGATCTCGTTTGTTATTATGGCTGTTGCGGAAATCGGTGTTTTTGTCAGACAGATCCGGCCAATCCGGATGGCGCTTACGGAGCAAAAACCGACACTGGCCATGCTGGATGAAGCTTATCTGCATACTCACCGGATGCCGAAGCTTGCGGTACAGCGGATAATGGGCCCGCATTTTCTCGGGTTGTCTCTGCCGGCAACACTCCTGACCCTATGGATGATTCGTACCGGATGGATCAGTCTGCCTTACTTTTATCTAATACTTGCGGTCGCGGGGGCCATTCTGGTGGCATGCATGCACGCGCTGATTGAATTTTTTCTGACCTCCTCGGCAATCATCCCGCTGATAAAAGAATTCAGGAACCGGGCGTTGGCAATCTATAAGGTGGACCTTTCTCTGGAAGGTCATGTGTTTGTACCCATTCGCCCCAAATTTCTCGTCACTTGTATGCTGATCGGTACTTTCCCGCTCTTTCTGTTCATTATGGCAACCCAGATCAGGCTGGAAACGCTGCGTAACGGAGGAGTGGACGGGATGCAGAACTATTGGGAGTGGGCAGGGCTTGTGCTGTTAATCGGTACCCTCTTTTCTTCCATAGCAGCTTGGCTTCTGACCCGAAGTGTGCAGCATCCGATCAACGAGTTGTACCAAGCCATGAACAATGTCAAAGACGGACGGCTACTGCAGGTGCAAGACGAGTACTCTGATGAATTCTCGAAGCTTGTTGCCGGTTTTAATATGATGGTCCGGGGTCTGCAGACCCGGGAACAGCAGAACAGACAATTGCTAGACAGCTATTTCACCACCTTAGCCGTCGCACTTGATGCCCGGGACCCTTACACGGCCGGTCACTCGCTGCGGGTGGCAGAATATTCGGTGATTATTGGCCAGCTCGCAGGGCTTAGCGGGCAGAAGCTGGATGATCTCCGCAAGTCTGCCCTGCTGCATGATATCGGTAAAATCGGCGTAAGGGACAGTGTTCTCTTCAAGGAAGAAGCGCTGACCGACGAGGAATTCGACCAGATCAAGAGCCATCCCGTCCTTGGTGAGAATATTCTGCGTCAGATTGAGCCTGTGGAAAAGATGGCGCCATATCTGGGCGGGGTTCGTTCGCATCATGAACGTTATGATGGGAGAGGGTACCCGGACGGCCTGGCCGGAACGGTTATTCCGCTGCATGGCCGGATTATAGCCGTGGCTGATGCCTATGATGCCATGACCTCGGACCGGCCATACCGCAAAGGGATGAATCATGAGCGTGCACTGGCTATTCTGGAACAGGGCATGGGCACCCAGTGGGACCCTGAATTTACCGGTTTGTTTCTGGCGTATTTCGGAAAAACTGAGAAATCCGATGGAGCAGGTTATCCGGGCCGGGTTGGTTAGCGGTGAAGCGCGGGCAGTGAATAACGACTTTATCCTAATATTTCTTATTGAAGCGGATGCCATCCATTTATGATCGGTATCCGCTTCTGCTTGCGTGCCTATTTTGTGAACTGCTCCCTAAAACCGACAAATCCCGAGTACATTCATTGAAGGATTGCAAACAGACCGTTATAATTAATAAGTCTGGATTTTAACTAAAAAATAAGGGAGATCATTATGAAACGCGCAGATGTGCTGCTGATTTCCATCGTGCTCATTGCCGCGCTTGCTTTTATCGTGCCGAGATGGCTCTCGAACGATACCGACAAGGCGGGACCCGGCAACAACCTAGTAGCCAATATAACGGTGGATGGCAAGCTGTATAAGACAGTGAAGCTTACAAAAGAAGAACAAACCATTGATATCCGCACAGAGCGCGGTTATAACATTTTGAAGGTGTATGACTACGGGATTGAAATGTACGATGCGGATTGTCCGGACAAGGTATGTCTGGGCTTCGGCCATATTACCCGTCCCAAGCAGACCATTGTGTGCCTGCCGCACCGGGTATTAGTAGAAATAGCAGGCGGCGTGTCCGGGGAGGAAGAGATAGATGGCTATGTCCAGTAGTGAATCGGCAACAGCATTGAAACGAACGGTAATTGTGGCCATATTCGCTGCAGTCGCTGTAGTGCTAAGTCTGGTAGAAGCACAGATTCCGCTGGTTGGGGTTGGACTGATGCCTGGCGCCAAGCTCGGATTTGCCAATATCATGATTCTGACATGTATTTTCTTTTTGCGGGGCCGTGACGCCTTTATGCTGGTCATTCTGAAGACATTGCTTACCGCTTTTTTGCTCGGCACATTTTCGAGTCTTCTCTTCAGTCTGTTCGGATCACTGCTCAGCTTTGTAGTGATGTTTCTGCTGGTGAAATGGGGAGGCAAGAAATTTAGTGTGATTGGTATTAGTATAGCGGGCGGACTGGCTCATAATACAGGGCAGCTGTTCGCGGCAGCCATTGTATTTAAATCCATGAGTATTTTCTACTACTTGCCGGTGCTGCTTATTACCGGGATTGTAACGGGGATTGCCGTTGGCTTCGCCGTACGTTATCTGGTAGCGTCGCTGTCCAAAATATCGCTGTTCGAAGAGTTTTTGGGCTAAAGCGGGTCCAACAGCGGAAGGATGACTAACATGATTGAAGCATATCAAGATCTGGAGGAAGAAGGAGTGCCGGCTGTGGTTCAGCTGGACGGAGTCTCTTTTGGCTATGATCCGGACGGTTCCATTCTCCACAATATCAACTTATCCATTCCACAGGGCCAGTGGGTGAGTATCGTGGGTCCGAATGGCTGCGGCAAGTCGACGCTGGTTAAGCTGCTGAATGCGCTCCTGCCTAAGAGCGGCGGGGAGATCACTATATGCGGCCATCGGCTGGGTGAAGAAACGATTGGAACGATCCGGCAATGTATCGGCATGGTGTTCCAGAATCCCGATAATCAGTTTATCGGGGCTACGGTTGAAGAAGATATATTGTTTGGCCTGGAGGGGTTGTGTTTGCCCTACGCTGAGATGGAGGAACGGCTTAGAACCTACACCTTGAAGCTGGGGATTGAGGATCTGCTGGCCAAGCATCCGGGCGAGCTGTCGGGTGGACAAAAGCAGCGTGTCGCCATCGCTTCCATTCTTGCCATGAAGCCAGGCATCGTCATCTTTGACGAGGCCTCTTCCATGTTGGATGAGGCAAGCCGGGATGAACTGCTGGGCATCCTGCAGGGGATGCGGGCCGATGGGCAATACACTATCCTGATGATCACGCACGATGCTGACGAGATTCTGGCCTCCGACCGGGTACTGGCTCTGCACAGCGGTGGCATTGCTGCTGATACTACCCCCCAGGAGCTGTTCAGAAATACAGAGCTTCTGGAGAAATGCCATCTGCTGGAGCCGTATCCATGGCGCCTGGCCCGGGAACTTCAAAGCCGGGGAATCAGGGTGGATGTGCCTTCCAGTGAAAAGGAGCTAATAGAAACACTATGGCCATTCAACTAGAGCAAGTAGGTTTTACTTATGCCGAGAATAGTCTATGGAAACAGACGGCGCTGCATGATATTACCCTAGGCATTCCCAAGGGCTCGCTGACTGGGATTGCTGGTGCAACTGGCTCCGGCAAGTCCACGCTGCTGCAGCTATTCAATGGTATCCTCAAACCAACGCACGGGACTATAAAAGTTCTGGATGTAACCATACACGCCGGTGAGAAATCGCCCAAGCTGCTGCCGCTGCGACGCCGGGTCGGACTGGTCTTTCAATTTCCGGAGCAGCAGATGTTCGAAGATACGGTGGAAAAGGACCTGATCTTCGGACCCCTCAATTTTGGCATGAGTCCGGAGGAGGCTAAGGAGCGTGCGCGCAAGGCCATGCTGGAAATGGGGCTGGATCTCGCGTTGCTCTCACGTAACCCGTTCCGCTTAAGCGGAGGACAGATGCGCAAGGCAGCCATTGCCTCCGTACTGGCCATGGACCCGGAGATAGTTGTGCTGGACGAGCCGACAGCTACGCTGGATCCGGTCAGCCGTGCTGAACTAATCTCACAACTACAACGTCTCTGCCGCGAACAGGGACGAACGATCATTATCGTAACCCACCGGATGGACGAACTGCTGCCGGTTGCCGACCGCTGGGTTCTGCTGAAGGACGGGAAGATTGCTTTTCAGGGCAGCGGCGGTGAGCTTGCCGCCGATCCCGGCATTCTTACACGCTGCGGTCTTGGCGTGCCGCATTCTCTCCGTTACTGGCAGGCCATTGCTGGCAAGTTCGGACTTACGGGCGAGAAACCCCGCTTGACCGCTGAGAGCCTTGCCGAGCTGATTGCTTCATTGCCGGGGACGCTCCGGTCTGGCACAGCGGCAGAACAGGGGGATGCCCATGAATGAGCGGCTGCTGCTGGGACGCAGCATTGAGACCGGCTCGTGGGTGCATAAGCTGGATGCGCGTTCCAAGCTTACCGGGATGCTGCTGTATGTAGTTGTAATTCTTTTGTCGGATTCCTGGCTGTCGATGGCGCTGCTGGCTGTATTTTCGATTTCGGTCATGGCCTCGACGCGCATTCCGCTGAAGTATTTTATCAAGGCGGCCAAGCCTTTGCGTTATTTGATGTTGTTCATCTTCATTGTGCAGCTCCTGTCCGTCAAAGAGGGAGATGTGCTATGGTCGGCCGGCTCGTTCTCGCTGCATGAGGGTGGTCTGCGTCTGGCAGCTTTCTCTGTCATCCGCATGCTGTTTCTGATCACGTTCACTGCGCTCCTTACCTTTACCACCACCCCTGGCAAGCTGAACCAAGGGCTTGAGGGGATTCTGGCTCCATTCAAAAGGTTAGGGCTGTCGCCGGACCGGATTACCCTGATGATCAGCATTGCGCTGCGGTTTATCCCTACGATTCTGGATGAATCGCAGATTATTATGAAAGCCCAGGCTTCCCGCGGAGCGGATCTGCAGGAACTGCCTTTGAAAGAAAAAGCGCGGATGCTCGTATCGCTGCTAGTGCCGGTGATCTCCAGCGCCTTCCGGCGGGCACAGGATCTGGTCTATTCCATGGAAGCCAGAGGCTTCCGCATGGATGCTCCGCGCAGCCGGTATCACCGCTTGAGGTGGGGCGCTGCCGATACTGTTTTTGTTGCTATGTTCGTTATCATGGGAGTTGTAGTGGCACTATTGTAATATTTTAGGGGGAATTGGCAATGGCAAGATTTTTTAATGGAAAAGAAATTGAACTTCTCGCACCTGCAGGTACATTTGATATTTTCAAGGCAGTGATCGAGTCGGGCTGTGATGCGGTGTATTTGGGCGGTCCTGTACTCAATATGAGAATGATGCGCAAAGGCTATAATCTATCGCATGAAGAAATCATAGAAGCCCTGGCCATAGCCCGCAGCTTGGATAAAAAAGTATATGTCACCGTCAACAATCTGTTCAGCGAAGAGGATGTGGAGGAAGCCAGAGCCTATCTGAAGTTTCTTGACGAGGTCCGTCCGGATGCGCTGATTGTTCAGGATATGGCTGTGCTGGAGCTGATCCGCGAGATGAAGCTTACCGTTCCTATCCATGCTTCCGTCATGATGAATGTACACAATCTGGAGATGATCCATGCACTGCGTGATCTCGGAGTAAGCCGGGTGGTTACCTCACGGGAAATGGATCTGCAGACGGCTAAGCTGCTAGGGCAGCAGAGCGGAATGGAGCTGGAGTATTTTGTTCATGGCGATATGTGTTCTGTTCATGGGGCAAATTGCTATTTCAGCTCCCAGGTCTTCGGGATGAGCAGCAACCGGGGCAAATGCATGAAGCCTTGCCGCTGGGATTACCGGATTAAGAAGGATGGTTATGTATTCCCGGCAGAATATCCGCTGGCCGTCAAAGATATGTTCATGTATGAGCATCTTCCGGAACTGATCGAATCGGGAATAATCTCTTTCAAAATTGAAGGCCGTATGCGCGATAAGGAATTCATGGTCTCCCTGGTGAACAGCTACAGCAACGCCATTGACCGCTACATTGAAGATCCGATTGGCTTTGACCGGACCGTGGACTCCAAAGAGCTATACAAAAACCGCAAACGCGATTTCTCCACCGCTTACGCTTTTGGCAAACCGGGCTTATCGAACATTAACCGCCGTTTCGAAGGCACAGGCAAATTCTACAGCACGGGCAAAGTGTTCAGTACACCAACTGCCGAACGCGAGCTGTCCGAAACCCGGGTGGTGGAGCTGCGCGAACGCCTGGCGGAAGCTCAGAAGGATCCCAAAGCTGCACCTGAACTAGCTGTGCGTGTGAATAATATGGAACAAGCCCGCCTGGTCATCGAAATGGGTGTAGAGAGCCTGTATCTACCTGGAGATGTGTTTGAGCCGGACCGGCCGTTTACAAAGCAGGATATTAAGGCGCTTGGGGCCATTAAAGGGAAAACCCGGTTGTACCTCGGAATGCCACGGATGATGACAGAGCTTCATTTTAACCAGTATGATCATTTGCTAAGTGGAGAACGCCTGCCGATTGACGGACTGATGATTACCAACCTTGGAGCCATTCGTCGCTACAGAGCTGCCGGTTATCCGTTGATCGGTGATGCCAATCTGAATATCTACAATCATCTTGCTGCGAAGCTGTATACCGGACTGGGACTGGAGAAGCTAACCGTATCGCCGGAAATGACGATGGAACATTTTGCCGACTTCACCTCGCGTTGTGATCTGCCTCTGGAGGTTGTTGTTCACGGCACACCGGCGCTGATGTATATGGAACATGATCTGTACGAGAATACCGAGGTTATGGAGCCTATTGCGGAAGAAGATAATCTGTATGTCAAAAATGATGTGCTGGTCCTAAAGACAGATAAAGGGGAAAATCCGGTCTACCGTGACCAATATGGCCGCTGCCATCTGCTGTTCTCCAAAGAACTTTGCTACTTGCCTATGCTGAATGAGATGCGCGGGCTTGGCATTGCCAGCTTCCGGATCGAAGGCGCCACATACAGCACGGGAGAGCTGCGGACCATCATTGCTGCCTACCAGGCTGCTATTAGAGGCGATCATGCGCAGGAAGATTTATTGGGCGGACTTACACCTGTGTATGCGGGTTATACGCTGGGTGCGCTACAGTTTAATTGAACTATTTAAATTTTAAAATATTGAGATAGAGCGTATAATAACGGTAAGCGCATGACTGATAAGTTACTTTTTTCACAAACATTGTCGAGGATTCATAATCCATACTGCACCGCCCGGACGGGCGCCTGAAAGAGAGGGAACCCTTCATGAAGCAACAAGAGACAGCCATTGGAAGAACAGCGGTTGCCGCCAAAAGAAAGCAATATTTCTATCCATGTACTGCACACTTTTACCGGGATGCGCCGCAGCTTGTATGTGGAAGCATGCAGTTTGTCTATGACGAGAACGGCAAGCAGTACACGGACTTCTTTGCTGGTGTATCGGTTGTCGCCTGCGGCCACTGCAACCCTGCGATTACAGGACGCACGATTGCGCAGCTACAGCAGCTACAGCACACCTCAACGGTATATCTTACACAGCCAAATGTGGATTTGGCCGAACGTCTGGAAGAGGTGCTTCCAGGGAAGTTGCGGCGAAGCTTCTTCGTCAACAGCGGCTCCGAGGCCAATGAGGGGGCGCTTCTGCTGGCCAGAATGCATACCGGCCGCAAAGGGTTCATTGCGCTGGAGAGCGGGCTGCACGGGCGTACCAATCTGACGATGAGTGTAACCGGGCTGTCCATGTGGAGAACGGATCAGTACCTGGATGAAGATGTAACCTTTATTGAGCGGCCCTATCATCCGGAGCTTACGCTGGAGGAGGCTGCGGTCGTTTCTCTGAAGAGCCTGGAACGGGTGCTGAAGGAAAAAGGCCACACCATCGCTGCAATGATCGTAGAGCCGATTCAGGGGAACGGTGGCATGATTATGCCTGCCCTCAGGTATTTCCGGGAGGTCAAAGCGCTGCTGGACGCGTACGGGGTGCTCCTGATCGACGATGAGATTCAGACAGGCTACGGCCGTACGGGAGCTATGTTCGCTATGGAGCATTTTGGCGTTGTGCCTGATATTATCAGTATGGCCAAAGCGCTGGGCAACGGGGTTCCGGTAGCTGCCTTTGCGACTACGGATGACATTGCGGCGTCCTTGAACCGTCCTTCCGCTTCGACCTTCGGGGGCAATCCGGTGTCTGCAGCTACGGCGCTGGCGGTGCTGGATTATATCCGCGACGAACAGCTGCCGGTGCGTGCAGCCGAGCTGGGAGCTCGTCTCAAGGGAGGCCTTCATACCCTTCAGGAGCGTTATCCTGGAATGATCGTTGATGTACGTGGCACCGGCCTGATGCTGGGCGCAGAGCTGGCGGCACCAAATGCTGCCGGCTCGGCTGAGCTGACCGACGATGTGCTGGAAGCGATGAAGGACCGCGGGTATTTGATCGGTAAAAATGGTATAGGCCGCAACGTGCTGGCCTTCCAGCCTCCTCTGGTTATTACAGCCGAGGATATTGACGGCATGCTGACTGCTTTGAATGAAGTATTGCTACAAGTTTCTACAGAAAAGGAAGAATAATATGGCCATCTTAAATGCTGTCAAAACCTCTGCACTCAAGCTGAAAATGTTCAGCGAGCTGGTGATGTTTTCCCATACGCTGTTCTCGCTGCCCTTTGCTATCATCTCGATGGTCTGGGCGGCAGGGGGTTGGCCATCCGGACACATGATGCTGTGGGGGCTAATTGCTCTAATCGGTGCGCGGAACGGCGCTAACGCCTTTAACCGTCTGGTTGACCGGACCTTTGACGGTAAGAATCCGCGTACCGCACACCGTCATCTCCCGCAGCGGCTGCTTGCAGAGAAGGAAGTCATTTTCTTCATCATCATCAACTATGCTTTGTTCATTGTAGCTTCCGGTATGCTGAATCTGCTCTGCCTGCTGCTGTCGCCTGTAGCTATCGTTCTAATCTCATCCTATTCCTATACCAAACGATTCACGTTCTTAAGCCATTTGTATTTGGGCTTTGTCATTGCATCGGCGCCGATAGGTGCCTGGTTCGCCGTGACGGGGAATATTGCGTTCACGCCGTTTGTGATTGGTACGGTTGTCATGCTCTGGATCGCCGGGTTTGATATTATCTATGGTACGCAGGATATCGATTTTGACCGCCGGAACGGCCTTTGGTCGATTCCCAGCTTCTTCGGGCTGGAGAATGCGCTGCGTATTTCCAAAGGTCTGCATTTCATTATGATTATGCTGCTGCTGTTCTTGTACCTCTGGCGTGATCTGGGCTGGATGTACCTGGTAGGCATCGGCATTGCTACACTGCTGCTGATGACAGAGCACCGCATTATTAAGCCTCATAACCGGCGGCTGATGAAGGTGGCTTCTTATAATTTGAATCAGGTGATCAGTATGGTGATATTGCTGTGCACGATGATTGATTATTTTTATGTTCGTTAGGGGTGTGTGAGGGCGCGGTTAGGAGAGGCTCCGCTCCGGGGAATGTTTGGATTTCCGGCCGCTGTTGTCTCCAGATGTTTTGGATTAGATCGCTATTAGCGATAACATCTGGAGACAAAGGCGGACGCTATCGCTCCTACAGTTCCAAACTTCCCCGCAGCGAAGTCCTAACCTTGCTGGGCCCACCCCAAAAAAACTAACACAAAAAAGACAACATGCCCGCCCAGCAGGGGGCGGGCACGAACCACTGGCGCGGAAAGCTGGCTTACGCGGCTTTCCTTGGCTTGGTAGTCATTGCCGTGAACTCAGTCCCACTAGGGCCATGGTTCAAGGAGAAACAGCTAAGAGCTAGAAAGATCAACTCCAACAACATCAACCACAACCACATAACAATAGAGCTAAACTTACTCACGGGCGCTTCGCTGCGTTCGGCTGTTTAGCGAAATAAGGCAAAGGCAAGGCAAGGCAAAGGCAATCATCTAACCCTTCGCACTCCTCTGTAGAGGCTCTAACGGAAGAATGCTAAACGCAAAAAGGAAAATACCAATAAGCAAAGGATTAGGAAAACGCAAAAAGAAGGCCCAGACTAACTGGACCTTCTTTTTGCGTTATTAGGCGGGCCGCGGTGGATCGCTGGCTGTCTGTCTTTGACAACGACCCCATATGAGCCAGCCTGTGGTTACTCTTCAGCGTTTGGCTTGGAATTAGCTACCTAGCTGGCCATCTTCCAAGTTGCAAAAAGCACCTATGCAGTACCAACTACACCATTCCAAGCAGCCTTAACGATCCCGGCCGGCAAAATACTGCAGCAGCGTCTCCAGATCAGCATGTGCCGGGTAGCTGGAGAGCTGCTGGATGATTCCAGCGGCCTGCTTCAGATAATCCTGGCTAACTTCCTCCGTACGGGCCAGGGCGTCACTGCGGCCTATCAGGGCCAGCACATGAGCGACCGACTCATCGGAAGAAGAGGGACCGATGGTACGAATCACTGGAGCCAGTTCGGGGTTCTGCAGGGCAAAGAGTACAGGGAGGGTAACCTGGCCATGGCGCAGGTCACTTCCGGCAGGCTTGCCCAGCACATCAGCCGACTGGGTGAAGTCGAGCAGATCATCCTGGATCTGAAAGGACATCCCCAGCGCTTCACCAAAGCTATAGAGCAGGTCCGCGACGTCTTTGGTGCTCTCCGTAGACAGCGCACCAACCCGCAAACAGGTCGCCATCAGCAGGGCAGTCTTATTCCGGGATTTCTCCAGGTACTCTTCGTGGGTAAGGTTGTAATCGTAAGCATGCTCCATCTGCTGGTATTCTCCCAGACATAGTTGAGCGGTAGCTACGGCTGATAGATCATGAACATAACGGTTTTTGTCACCTGTGTATTTGCTGAGCAGCTCAATTACGCGGGCGGACATATAATTCCCGATATGCACCGCGGAGAGTACGCCAGTCTTGGTATGCAAGGCCGGAGCCCCCCTGCGCAGTTCAGCATTGTCAATAATATCATCATGAATTAGTGAGGCGGCGTGTATAAATTCAGCAGCAGCAGATAACTGAAGAGTTCTGCGGCCCACAGGCTTGGGTCCAAAGCGGCTGCCGACGATGACCATCAGCGGACGGAGCCTTTTACCTCCGGAGCCGGTCAGCTCCAGGATACTCTGGGCCAGCTGTGACTTTTTGGGTACATCTTTATCACGGACCACAATATTCTGGATTTCATGGTTAATTTCATTCAGGTCTATGTTTAAGGCTTCGTGCAGCTTCATCTTTATGGTTCCCACCTGTCAAATGGCTTTGCTGGTACGGCTGTGCTGCCTCCGCTCCTGAATCAGGAACTCTTCAATGCCCGCCGCCGGATTTTGTTCTGCGAAGTCTCCATTTGACCGCGCGATTTGCATTTTTTTAATCGAAGGAGCCAGATAAGCAACAAGGTCCAGTTCACGGCATTTCACCGCAAATTGCAGATAAAAGCTGTACAAATAATCTCCATCCAAAATGTTGCGGGTAAGGTCAGGATGATGTGGAGCACATTCCATATGGCGCTCAGCCGCTACAGTAAGAATGATATATATACCTAGCAAATGGACTTTGCGGTCATATTCCAGATCATGGCGTTCCAGTACCGAGAGCAGTTGCTCACATTCTGCCGGAGAGAGACGCAGCTGAATTCCGGCGATCGGGGACATTTCAGCCTGAAGCAACCGGATGCTGTTTTCAATGATTTTTCTGTTCACAAGATTCTCTCCTTCTTGTCGGTTTTGCCGGAAGAAACCATAACCTTGATTATCCCTACAAAACCCTTTGTTAAAAATCCAAACAAATCTGCGATGGATTATGCTAGTACCTTAATAAATAAGGAGAGTAATGTGTCCAACGGACACATTACTCTTAAGAACATCATATTCAGCTGAAACAACATACAATACACATAAGTTGCTGATATTATTGATTACACGATGTTAGAAATGCGAAACAACGGGTATATATATCAGTCGGTATATAAATACCACCGGCGCACAAGCGGGATTCGTTTCCACTGCTTTTTGAGCCAAGGCAGGACATAGTAGTCCAGACCGAAGACGCTGCCGGATCCGCCGATGCACGCGATAGCTGCTCCAACATACCAGAGCATTTCTGTAGAAGCCATCTTGGTAGACCAGATCATAACGGCCATTGCTATGGTCGCTATTGAAGCAATCGCAGTAAACAGACCCACGATAAGCATAACGCCGAAGACGATTTCGGCACATACCATGCCGATTTGGAACCATTTTGCCAGTGCTGTATAATCTGTTCCGCCACTGTTATAGAACATCAAGTTCATAAACCAGTGGGTAATATCATAAATCCATCCTGGAACCCACAAAGCTTCAACCGCTTCCTTGGCAGTTGATACTGCGGAGGCTGCGGACTGTGCATCTACTGTATCTTTGACGGCATCGACGGCAACGCTGGCCGAGGAGGCAGCATCCGTAAGATGTGCAGGAGCAGGAATCAGGAAAATCTTATTTGGATCTTCCCAGATCTTTCTGAGCTTGTCTATACCTTCATATAACCACATGCCCCCAAGCAGCATACGGAGCGGAACCAGCCAGAAGTTCGGCGAACGTTTGGAGAAATAGCCGCCGACAAAGCTCTTGCGGTTCTCTACATGGAAGAATTCATGCATCATGTAGGTCCATACTTTGTTAAAACCTACTACTTGAGAAAGATAGAACATATTGATAAAATGCTTGGACAGCATTGCCATGAATCCGGTAAGCATGAAGAACTTGCCTGGAAGACCTACGTTCGCAACACCGTACCGGCTGCCGATGGAGACCATCGTGCCGTGGAAGCCTGGTTTGTAGGCTTTTTTGGCGGTACCGCTGATGTCTGCAGCAATGTTGTTGGCAATGACCGGAGCAGCTTGTTCAGCATTTTCAACCATCTGTGGAACCGGACGGGTTTCACCTTCAGGAATATAGAAAATATTGTCCCCAACTACGTAGACGTTCTTGTGGTCAACACTTTCCAAATGCTCGTTGGTAACGATGCGTTTACGTCCCTGTTGTTGTACTTCAAGGCCGCCAACGATTTCGGAGCCTTCCACACCGGCAGTCCAGACAATAGTCTGGGAATCTACGATGTTCTTCTCGCCGAGCGCTACACTGCCGTTACCTACTTCAGTGATCTTGGCACCGGTAACGATTTCGACGTTCAGCTTGCGCAGACGGGCTTCAGCCTTCTGAATCAGCTTATCCGGAAGGATAGGCAGAATCTTCGGAGCCATATCGGCAACGATCAGACGCACTTCGGAAGGATCGATGAAGAATTCTCTGCACAGTTCTTCGCGTTGCTCGGCCATTTCACCAACCAGTTCGACACCCGTGAATCCGGCACCGATGATGACGAAAGTCAACATTGCGCGGCGTACAGCAGGGTTCTTCTCCTTGGCGGCTTTGGTGTACATATCGCGGATCTGGCGTTTGAGCGCAACCGCATCATCATACGACCAGAAGGAGAAGGTATTCTCTTCCGCTCCGGGAATTCCGAAGAATGTGGGTTTGCTGCCTGTGCCGATTACCAGGTAATCGTAAGCATAGGTTGCTTTGTCAGATTTAAGCTTCTTGCTTTTGAAGTCAATATTGCTGATCTCATCCAGTACAACATCCACTTTCAGGCCGGCAAAAATTTTCTTCAAATCCACTTTGATTGAATCCTCAGGCGCGCGGTTCGCGGACACCTCATGCAGTTCAGTCAAGAGAGTGTGATAAGGATTGCGGTCAATCAGCTTAATCTCTACATCTTTATTATTCTTATACTTCTTTGCCAGTTTCTTAGCCGTGAGTACGCCGCCGTAGCCGCCGCCCAAAATGACTATTTTCTTCAAGGGAAACTCACCTCATTCTTCTGATTAGCTGCAAGAGGGAAGCGAATATTATTTCGCGCCTTCAAGTGCTTTTTCTGCAAGTGTAAAGTATTCGCCAACATGGATGGAAACGCCGGAAATAGCGTCGGTTTTGCCTTCTGCATCCATAGTAGGAGCAGCGCCCTTGTTATCAAGGAAGTATTTTTCGGCCAGAGCGATTTCTTCGTGCCATTCAGCAGCAGCGCCGCCGGCTTTCATGCCGTACTTGCCGTCTACAGAATATTGTTTCTTGTCGTCACCGGCAGCATTCACGCCGCTGAAATTAGCAGCTACGATATTTCCGCCTGCAACCGTAATAGCGACAGTAGATTTCCAGCCGGATTCTGCATCCATTTCGCCTTCAGCAGTGTATCCGCCATCTTTGTAAGGACCAACTTCTGTAGGGCCTGCAGCCAGAGCGGCTTGAGAAGCAGCAACAAAGTCACTTACACCAACGGAAACGCCGGAGATTGCATCGGTTTTGCCTTCAGCATTTACAACCACTGCTGCAGGATCCTGTTTTTCAATTAAAAAGGCTTCAGCTTTAGCTGCTTGCTCATGCCATTCTGCTTGGCCGCCACCTTTGGATACCAGGCCGTATTTTCCATCTTCAGATACTTTTTTCTTCAGGTCGCCAGCGTTTTTAACGTTGAAAGCGTCCCAATCCGCTTTGGTGATTTTGCCGCCTTCTACAGTCAGCAGAACGAACGATTGCCAGCCGGTTTTTTCATCAGCAGGTGCTGTTCCATAATATGTTCCATCTTGATACTTACCTGTTTCAGCAGTTGCAGTGCCGGCATCAGTTGCCGCAGGTGCAGTGGATTCTACAGGAGCATTCGTAGCCGCCGCGTTCTTCCCGTCATTGTTGTTGCCGCAGCCTGCCAGCAAAGTACCAAGTACAAGAGCACTCGACAAAATTACAGAAGCTTTTTTCATTTTAATGTGACCTCCAAAGAAATAGTTTAAAATATATATATTAAAATGTAAAACATTTTAATAGCTGTTGGAAGTGATAAAAATCACTTTATAAATGACATATATCACTTTTGAATCGGTCTTAAGACCCTTTTTGTATCCGCTATATGACTTATATCGACAGATAATAGAAAAAATTTTAATTATCTTGTTTTATCTCCGGTGGCATTCTAGCATATTTAAACCAATAGACAAGTGAAAAAAATCACTTGAAAGTAAACTAATTTATCAACACATGAATTATATCAAATTTTAAAATACTTGGATACGGTTTTAAGAGACTATTATGTGACAAAAAACGACGTAATCTGCTGTTCTCCTCTGCGGACGGTATTAGATTCAATTTAAAGGAACAGGGGTAATGTTTTTTTAAGACATGAGCCTCTGGTCACTACTAAAAAAGACACCTAAGGAGATGAGCATGTAATGGATAACAACGTAATCAAAGGTAAGTGGATGCAGCTTAAAGGTGAAGCCAAGAAACAATGGGGACAACTCACGGATGATGACCTTGATGTTATCGACGGTGAGAAGGATAAGCTGGTAGGCAAACTCCAGGAGCGCTATGGCCATACCAAAGATGATGCAGAAGCGGAATACCGCAATTGGGAACAATCGATCCGCCACTAATATAAAAGCACACCTTCAGAACAGGCTCAAAACAGGATAATCACATGAGCAGGAGAGGCGATGTCTATGTATAAATCCCATGTTGTAAGCGGCAGGATTATCGAGATCAACACTGACCGGGTACTTACACAACAGGGTGAGATGTTCTGCAGCTTTCATCCCCGGTACTATATGCTTCCGGATGTTGAGACATGGACACCTGAGGAATGTGACCTGAAAGAGGAGTCTGTAATGATATTGCATAAGCAGAGCGGAGACCGGAGCATGAAAAGACGCTGGAGTCTTATGAGGCCTTGGTTTCCGCAGCATAAAAAGAGCGCAAATCGTATCTGATTTGCGCTCTTTTTATGCCTGGTTCACATGAACTATTAGGACTCTGATTTCATGTATTGATTCTACTTATTATGGTACTATGATTGTTAAGAATTACCTACCTGTACTATCGAAGGAGTGTGCTATGGAGTATTTGAAGAGTTTTTTTGTGAACACAGCTCTGCTGATTACTGTCGCTTATCTGGCGAATTTAATATATAAACATACGATTTCTCATGCCCCAGAGACTGTCAAAAAGGTAAGCTGGGTCATACTTTCCATTTTTGCCGGCTGGATCACCATATTGTTTGGATACAGACTGCATGAGAATGCCATCTTTGATCTTAGGTTTGTGCCGCTGATTATCTCCACCCTCGCATTTCCCCAGCCCTTTATTCTTATAATAATTGGAGTGGGCATAGGCTTGACCCGTCTCTTCTTCGGGGTGAACGAGGCGGCGGTGGCAGGCGTGCTGAATTTATCGATTTTGGGATTCGTGTGTGCCGGGCTCAGCTATTGGGTGCGCCGTACGACGGTTACGATTGTGGGCAAGGGCCTCCTAGTTATTCTGGTTGTTAATTTGTTGAATGCGGTGAATATCATTGTATTTGGAGTGATACCGGATCAAGTGTACCTAACGCACATTATGCCTGCCACGTTACCTGCAGGGATCGCTCTGAGCATACTGTTTTCGCTGATCATCCGTGATTTTCAGCTTGATCTGCAGCGCACCGGACAGGTGGTAAGGGCAAATGAACTGCTCTCCGCACAGGCGGAAGAGCTGCATAAGAATAAGATTGTACTGGAGGAACGGGCGAAGCAGCTGATGCTGGCCTCCCAATTCAAATCGGAGTTTTTGGCTAATATGTCGCATGAACTGCGGACACCGCTTAACAGTATCATTAATTTATCGCAGATTATTGAAGAAAATGATCTGCAGCTTGCCCGGGAGGAGATCGCTGAATATGGCGCAATCATACACCGGTCCGGCAATGATCTTCTGGCGCTGATCAATGATATTCTGGATCTCTCCAAGGTAGAAGCGGGCAAGCTGGATGTGGTTAATGAGGAGCTTAATGTCAGTGAGATTCCAGAATTGCTCGCACTTCAGTTTACAGTAGCAGCCAGACAGAAGGGATTGGAATTCAATATTACACTCAGCGAGAACGTGCCACAGGTGATTCATTCGGATCCTCAGCGGGTACAGCAGATTCTCCGCAATCTGTTGTCCAATGCGTTTAAATTTACGGTGGACGGCTTTGTATCGCTGAATATTCGGCTGGTTGAGCGCTTAGAAGGACCTGTCCTGAAACGCTGGGTGGTCTTTGATGTGCAGGACAGCGGGATTGGAATTGCCGCCGACAAGCATATGATCATTTTTGAGGCTTTTCAGCAGGCGGACAGCAGCATCAGCCGGAAGTATGGAGGGACAGGCCTCGGACTATCCATCAGCAGTGATCTGGCCAAGCTCCTGGGCGGATTCATTACACTATCCAGCAAGGAAGAACATGGAAGCTTATTTTCCCTATATTTACCACTCTAATTGTCAGGACAGGAAAGTTCATGGGAATCCAATTTTATTTGTGATTTTGGCGTATTGACAGGAGCTTGATGCAGAGTAGAATGAAGCAAAAGCCGCATCAAAGGAGTGTAATTCCCCCCATGAACATCATGAGAAACAGGCTTGGCGGTTCGAGTTCAAAACCTCTCCGCAAAGCCTCGGTACATCGTAAGAATCTGCAGATCGCTACGTTTGAGGGGGTACCATCAACGATATTTCAGGTACTGCTCCAAGGGCAGTTCCTGACAGGCTTTCTGTTATATCTTGGAGCAAGCTCCAGTCAGATCGGTTTTGTGATTGCACTTACTACATTGGTGAATGTAGCGCAGATAGGTGTAGCTTTTCTGATTCAAAAGCTGCCAAGCCGCAAATGGGCCATGGTGACTTTTATCGGCTTGCACAGGCTGCTCTGGGGCTCAACCGGGCTGGTCCCGTTTATTTTTCCGCAAGAGTATTGGGTCACCGCATTTATCGTTTTATATACGATTGCCTTCATTGCCAATACAGCAGGTGGTGTATTGTGGAGTTCTGTAATCAGCGACCTGGTTCCTGCACGCGTAAGGGGCCGTTATTTTGGAATCCGCAATACGGTTCTGAATGCCTTGGGAAGTCTGGTAATGTATGGCGGCGGTCTTATACTTGACCGTTATCCCGGAGGACACGGGTTTCTGATTCTGTATATTGTGGTCTGGATTTTTTCCATCTCCAATATCATCGTGTTCTTTTTCTATCCGGACGTGCCGTTTGAGAAATCGGAGGAAAAGGATTTTCTGCCGATGCTGAAGAAGCCTCTGCATGATACGCTGTTCATGAAATCTACATTGTTCTTGTCCGCATGGCTGTTGCTGCAGAACCTGACGGTTCCGCTTTATTCCTATGTCATGCTGCAACTGCTGGATATCAATTATGAGACCTTGTCCCTGCTGAACGTATCGCAGACGATCTTCATGATGGCGAGCTTCTATGTATGGGGAAATCTGAATGCCAGGTACAGCAATAAGCGGCTGCTGCTCTGGACACTGCCGATTATCGCCATATCCTCGCTGCTCTGGGGACTGCTGTCTGTACTGCCGATGCTGCTTGTGCTCTTTGCCGCCCATATTGTGTTCGGTGTAGGTGTGGGGGGCTTTAACCAGCTGGCCTTCAACTTCATCATTGGCGATACGCCGAAGAAAGAACGGCCTATGTACATGGCAATGTATGCGGCGCTGACAGGACTTGCCGCATTTTTTGGACCGCTTATCGGAGGGCGGATCTATGAGTGGATACAGGAATGGCCGCAATGGATGCAGGTATACGGGATGCAGCTTATCGTTGGTCTGCTGATGCTTGTTCTGGCACTGCTGCTGGGCCGGCGTATTCTAAGGGACTAAATGCAAAGGAAGGCCCGGCCTTCCTCTGACTTCGCGTGATAGGAGATCATTCAATGACAAGAATTGCAGTAGTACTGGGGGCTACGGGCCTTGTAGGCAGGGCGTTAACGGAAGATCTGCTGAACGGCGATTGGGATGAGGTACGCGTGCTGGTGCGTCATCCATTGAAGCTAGAGCATCCCAAACTGAAGCAGGTGATCATTGATTGGGAGCAGCTCGCACAGTACAAGGAGCAATTTGCTGGTGCTTTTGCCGTCTTTTGCTGTCTTGGAACAACCATCAAAAAAGCCGGCTCGCAGAAACAGTTCGAACGTGTGGATCTGGAATATCCACTTGCTGCTGCGGCGCTGGCCAAAGCCTGCGGTGTGAAGCAGTTTCTGGCGGTTTCCTCGATGGGGGCAAATGCCAAATCGCGCAATTTCTATTCCCGAACCAAAGGGAGAGTGGAGGAAGGGTTGATAGCTGCAGGTTTTCCGGGACTCCATCTGTTCCGCCCTTCTCTCCTGCTGGGAGAACGTGAAGAATTCAGGTTTGGCGAGCGGGCAGCGTCCGTCGTGATGAAAGCGCTGGATTTCGCCATGGTCGGAAATGCGGCCAAGTACCGGGCAATACCCGCAGCGAAGGTGGCAAGAGCAATGATGAACATTGCCCTTGCCGATACGCACGGTGTGCATGTCTATACGAACGAAGTGATTCATGTGATTGGCAAAGTGAAGGCTTGAGGTTTGCAATAAGCTTGGCTCAGGTCGTACAATGGGACATAATCATACGTACATAGCGTGATCACTGCCTTTGTACAGCAAACAGGAGGAGAACATGAGCAAAAAACAGGTAGCAACCGAAAAAGCTCCAGGTGCAATCGGCCCTTACAGTCAGGCGATCATGGCCGGGAACTGGGTATACACATCAGGTCAACTGGGTCTGAATCCGGAGACAGGAGCTTTGGCAGAAGGCGTTGAAGAGCAGGCACGTCAATCGCTAAGCAATGTGAAGGCGATTCTTGAAGAGGCCGGCGCATCCATGGAGCATGTAGTGAAGACAACCGTGTACCTGAAGGACATGAATGATTTTGCGGCTGTGAACGAGATATACAGTACATTCTTCACAGAGCCATATCCGGCACGCAGTGCTGTCGAAGTTGCGCGTCTGCCCAAAGATGGACTGGTAGAGATTGAAGCGGTAGCTCGTAAGAAATAAGCTTGGTAAACAAGAAAATCCCTGAGTGTTTTCCGTAGGAAGGAAGCGCTCAGGGATTTTTGACGTCTAAATAGAGAAATAAACCTTTAATATTTGCTCCGGCGAGGTGTCAGCAGCAGCCATATGGAGTAGAGCAGAAGTAAGCCGGCAGTGACTAGGCCGGTAATAAATACGCTGCCGGTATCTTTGTGCTCCAAGGCAATGGCGATGAAGGCCCAGACGAAGACCAGTGGATAGATACTGTCCCGGTAAGGGAAACTGACAATAACCGCAAGCAAGGTGCCGACACAGAGCATAATTACGGCCCAGGTAGGATCACTTAACCCGAAGCCGTCCCAATGGTTCTTTTCCAGAACAACGCTGACATTAACAATCGTGGCAACGGAGATCCAGCCCAGATAAAGACTGAACGGCAGCTTGACCAGCCATTTCTCGCCCGTAGTGGGGTCAGAGATATTGCGCGTTTTGCGGTAGATGACAATCAGTGTAATCAGCATAAGCACCATAACTGCGAGCGACATCTCAATATAAAGATAATGCCAGAGAAACAGCCAGCCCATGTTAAAAATACAGCTGAGCACAAACCAGATGCCGATCGAGCGCACGGATTCCCGTGAGCCGGTATCCTGCCTAAATTGATACACGATGAAGCCGGCGAGCAGCAGATAGATCAGCGACCAGATGGAAAAGGCGTAGCCGGCGGGTGTAAGTAATGTATGATACCTGTCCGAAATTTCACCGGTGCTGTTCCCGCCAAGCGGCAGAGCCACCGATAGTGTGTTTACGAGGAGTACACCAAGGAAAAACAGCAGATTCCACCATTTATAAGGATTATTCTGTCTCATATTATCCACTCCCTAAACCTGATTATTTGGTACTGAGGCCGACGTCTATATAGAATATACCCGCATTCACTGCAAATCAGACCGTTTTGGGCAAAAAAATGACCTGGGGGTCATAAAGTTTGCGGATAGCAGTCCGGTCCCCCTGGGTAATATGTATTAAAAGTAGAAGCTGTGACAGCTGAAGGGGGAAAGCAAGCATGGAGAGCAGTGAAGCCATTCGTCCCGAGAAAATGGGTCCGCTGGTTATGAAGGAGACCTGGAATACACCCGGAAGCTTTGTATCCTGGGAACGCGCTGAGAACATATATATTGTCCGGGGAGAACGCGGAGGAATTGTCTTTGTATTTTTGAATGATGACATATTCAGGATGAAGGTGTTTCGGGACAAGGTGCCTGATCTGACGACGACGCCGGCCGTGCTGGCTGAGAGATGTATCCCGCACTTGTTCCCTGTGGAGGAGAGTGACGATCAGCTGACCTTTACGACCAGTGCCATCAAGCTGATCATCGAGAAAACCTCCCTACTGCTGCGTGTGGAGAACACGGAAGGAAAGGTTGTTATGCAGCAGAATCTGACGAGCTGGAATCCGCGCGGTGCGAGTCATGCTGAATATGATATGCAGCCGGATTCCCACTTTTACGGACTGGGGGAGAAGGCAAGCTTTCTGGACAAACGCGGGGAACGCTACACCAACTGGAACACCGATGTATTTGCCCCCCATCTGCCGGAAATTGAAGCACTATACGAGTCTATCCCGCTGCTTATCCATATGCACGGCGAGCTGTCCTATGGCCTCTTTCTGGACAATGCGGGCAGAAGTGATTTTGATATGCGCTCCCACGGGGTGGCGTTTACCATTGGCTGCTCTACGGGCGCCTATGATGTGTATTTTATCAACGGCCCCGAAATGAAGGATGTGGTCAAAAGATACACCTCCCTGACCGGAAGGATTGCACTTCCGCCCAAATGGGCTATTGGCTATCACCAGTCACGCTATAGTTATATGAATCAGCAGGAAGTGCTTCAGCTTGCCAGGACCTTCCGTGAGAAGAATATTCCGTGCGATGTTATTTATCTGGATATTCACTATATGGATGAATACCGGGTGTTCACCTTCGATCCGGTCAATTTCCCCGAGCCTGAGAAGATGATTGCCGAGCTGGGCGAGCTAGGGGTGCGGATTGTGCCGATTGTAGATCCCGGTGTCAAAAAAGACCCTAACTATGAAGTGTACAAGCAAGGAGTGTTAGAGAAACACTTTTGCCGTTTTCTGGAGGGAGATATCTTCTTCGGTGAAGTCTGGCCGGGGATCAGTGCGTTCCCTGATTTCAGTGATGTCCGGACTGCCGAGTGGTGGGGCGATCTGCACAAATACTATACCGACCTTGGCATTCAAGGCATCTGGAATGATATGAACGAGCCTGCAGTGTTCAATGAGTCGAAGACCATGGACCTCGATGTGATGCATTTCAACAACGGCCGCCCAGTCACGCATGAGGAATACCACAATCTGTACGGAATGATGATGTCCAAGGCGACCTATGAAGGGCTGGCGGAGCATATGGGCGGCGAGCGCCCTTTTGTATTGACACGGGCCGGGTATGCGGGAATTCAGCGTTACGCCGCCGTGTGGACCGGGGATAACCGGAGCTTCTGGGAGCATATGGCGATGGCTATGCCGATGGTGCTCAACATGGGGATGTCCGGTCTCGCTTTCGCTGGACCGGACATCGGAGGGTTCGCCCACCACACTTCTGCCCAGTTGCTGGTACGATGGACGCAGATGGGTGTGTTTTTCCCGTATTGCCGCAATCATTCTTCCATCGGCACGCTGCGCCAGGAGCCCTGGTCGTTCGGGGAAGAGGTGGAAGGAATTCTGCGGGAGTTCATCGGACTGCGGTATCGCTGGATGCCGCATATCTATAATCTTTTCCATGAAGCTGAAATGACGGGCATGCCCGTGATCCGCCCGCTGATTCTGGAATACCCGCGTGATCCGCATGTTACGAATCTGTGTGATCAGTTCCTGCTGGGAGAGAATGTGCTGATTGCTCCTGTGTACCGCCCGGATACAGACCACCGTTCCGTTTATTTGCCGGAGGGGCTGTGGATCGACTATTGGGATGGGGAGGTTCATGAAGGCGGACGGCATATTCTGGCCGCTGCCCCGCTGCGGATTATGCCGATGTACATCAAGGCCGGGACTTTTGTGGCCGAAGGCCCGCTTAAGCAGTATGCGCTGGAGGATACGGCGGAGACGATGATCTTTCACCTGTATGGTGCCAGGGCACAGAACGGGTTCTTGGCCTCCTTTTCCCTCTATGAGGACGATGGACATAGCTTCAGCTACAAGAAAGGGCATTACTCGGAGATCAGCGTACATGCGGAGGGCGGAGAGGGTGAGCTGCGCCTGGGCTGGACCTATACGGTCCGTGAGTATGCGCCGCGCAGGGAAATGCTTCGCTTTGCGCTCTGTTATCCGGAATTCGCTGCCGCTTCAGTAGACGGGCTTGCTGAGATCAGTCTGGAGCAGCTGGAAGAGGGCCGTACAGGCTGGGCACGCAACGGCGGAAATGGCGCACTCCTTATCCAGGTGAATGATGACCCTGATGGCGGGGAGCTGCGTATTCTGGCCTCGGAGGAATAGGTTCAAAGAAGCAATGCCAACTTAACCGCTAAATGGCGGTTTTTTTGGCATGAATTGGACTAGAAGGGAGGTGTTCGACCGAAGAAGAGCGGATAAATGGGCAAAAAGCAGATAAATCTGCAGAAAAAATACAGAAGGGTTTTTAAATATCGTCTTTTTCGTATAAGATGAAGGGATGAAGAAAAAAACAGCTGGCAATCCGGGAGCCGTTCCTTCAGACTCACCGGTTTACCTGTAACTATATTTCTTGCGGAGAAGGATTCAGTTTCGTTGTCCTTAGGGAGACGGACTGGCTCTTTCTGTTTGCTCAAAAAGAATGGAGATCATCAATGATTAAGCATCTGTATGCAATATGGTTAGGGGACGTATTTTTCTGCTTCTCCGGCGAAACCTCGGAGCCCAAGGTAGACGCATGGACGCGTGTGGTCAAACGGCTGGAGCTCCGGAGCGGCTGGCGTCCTTTTGCGGGTGCTGCGCTGAGGCTCACGGAAGTGAAATATCCCGTTGCCGCCTCTGTGGAAGGGAAAACGGGACGGCGCGGTTTACCGGGCCGGACGCTCGAGGGGCTCTCCCTCGCGCCCAAGGACGCGTTCGAGCTGCTGCTCGCTTGGGACGAGCAACTTTGCCGCAGCCAGGGCCTGGAACCTGGCGGTGAGCTGCGTTACTGGGCCGCCGCCGCCCGGTTCGCGCTGGAACTGATGGGCACAGGCGGTATTGTGCCGGGTGCGCTGCCGCCGCGGCCCATAGGCTCGCGCCGCCGGGGAGGAGAGCAAGCAGCATCGGCTGCCTGGTCTCCGGCATTCCGGCAGGAAGCAGACAAGGAACTGTTCCTGCAAATGGCGGCGTCCATGCCGGTGCTGGCACTCGGAACGCATGTGGCAGAGGAGGGCGACCTGTCTTCCCGTGAAGATGCCGGAGCGTACGTGCTCTATTCCTTCCTGCAGTCGGTAATGACTGCCGAGATCAAGCGGGTTGTTGCGCAGAACGAAGGGAAGCTTGCACCGTACAAAGCGAACTACCGGCGCGGCTATTCCCCTTTGACAGAGCTGTGGTGGAACAGCCTGCTCACAGGCAGCCGGGATATTCCGGTACAGGGCACACAGGCCGAAGTGAAGGAGCTTCTGGCTGCAGTGAATGGGACTGCCGGCAATGAAGTTCCGCACGCAGAGACGGAGGAAGCGCGCAGCGGACAGCTGAGTCTGGGGCTTCGTCTGGAGCCGCCTGCAGACGAGAATGAAGAGTGGCGCCTGTCCTTCTGGGTGGAAAACCGCGAGGAAGGCGATTTCTGGCTTCCGGCCGCGGCTATCTGGGGCAGCCGTGAACGTGAATTCACCCTCTGGGGCAAGCGGTACCGCAATATTCAGCAGCAGCTGCTGTCTGCGCTAGGCCGGGCAGGCAAGTTGTCTCCGGATATTCAGAGGGCCTTGGCTACACCTGCCCCGGATAGTGTGGGGCTTACGCCGGAACAGCTCTATTTGTTCTTGAAGGAAAGTGTACAGCCGCTGCGGGAGCGGGGAATTACTGTGCAAATGCCATCCCGCTGGAGCCGTGAGGGCCGGCGGCGGATTGGAATGAAGATGAAGATGCAGCCTCCGGCTGGCGGAAACGACGGACCCGCCCAGGCAGCGCTGGGTATGGAGCAGCTGATTTCCTTCCGGATCGAAGCTTCGCTGGGAGATTCGGATGTCAGCGAGGACGAGCTGAACGCATTGGTGGAAGCGGGAATACCTTTTGTTCGCTTCCGCGGAGAATGGATTGAGATCGATCCGAAGGAGCTCCGCCAGGTGCTCAGGTATATGAAGCGTAATGAGAGCGGAGAGATGTCGGCGGCGGACTGGATGCGTCTGGAAGCCGAAGCCGGTGAGGAACGGCTGTGGAAGGGGATGTCGGTGACCGGAATGGAAACTTCCGGCCTGCTGGCTTCGCTTATGCAGGGAGACATGCTGCGGCATCTCCCGCTGCGTCCGGTCCCTCCTGCCTTGCACGGAACGCTAAGACCGTATCAGGAACGCGGGTTTCAGTGGCTGACCTCGCTAAGCGGGCTGGGGTTCGGTGTCTGTCTTGCGGATGACATGGGTCTGGGGAAGACGGTGCAGGTCATTACCTGTTTGCTGGACCGTGCGCTCACAGCGCAGCCTGAACAAAAACATGAGCCTGTGCTGATTCTGTGCCCCACCTCACTGCTGGGGAACTGGCAGCGGGAACTTCAGCGCTTCGCGCCTTCCCTGCGGGTGCACATTCATCATGGAGGTCGCCGGATTCGCGGTGAAGGTTTTGCAGAGCTTGCATACAGTCACGAAATCGTCCTGACCACTTATCATCTCGCGGGACGGGATAGTGAGGATCTGGCAGGTGTGAGGTGGTCGACGGTTGTCCTGGACGAGGCGCAGTACATCAAAAATCATCGTACCAAGCAGGCGCAGAGTGTAATGAAGCTGTCGGCGCCGCACCGCATTGCCATGACGGGCACACCGGTGGAGAACAGGCTGGGTGAGCTGTGGTCCATCTTTCATTTCCTGAATCCAGGATACCTGGGGACATATCATTCGTTCCGCCAGCGTTATGTTTCCGCTGAAGGCGGGGACCGGCTGCGTGAGCTTCACCGACTGGTATCGCCTTTCCTGCTACGGCGCCTGAAGAGTGATCCGGATATCTCCAAGGATCTGCCGGAGAAGCTGGAGCTGAAGCAGTATTGCACGCTCACGGAAACTCAGGCAGCCCTGTATCAGGGAGTCGTCAATGAGATGCTTGGCGTAATCGGAGAACGCTCGGGCATGGCCCGCCGGGGGCTGGTGCTGTCTTCCCTGACCAAGCTGAAGCAGATCTGTGATCATCCGCAGCTGTTCCGCAAGGATGAGGGGCGGGGACAACGCAGTGAGGCATCCGGGAAGATGGATATCATGTTCGAGGTGCTGGACAGTATCGCCGAGCTAGGAGAATCTGCGCTTATCTTTACCCAATATGTGGCGATGGGCGAACTTCTGGTCAGCAGGCTGGCGAGAAGGTATGGTAAAGCTCCGCTCTTTCTGCATGGCGGGGTTCCCAAGCGGGAGCGCGATGAAATGGTGCATGCTTTTCAAGAGGGGGAAGGCCCTGCCTTCTTCGTCCTCTCGCTCAAAGCCGGAGGTGTAGGGCTTAATCTGACCCGGGCCAACCACGTGCTGCATTATGACCGCTGGTGGAATCCGGCAGTGGAGAATCAGGCAACCGACCGGGCTTTTCGGATAGGGCAGCACAAGAATGTGCAGGTGCATAAGCTGATCTGCCAGGGAACGCTTGAAGAGAGAATTGATGAGTTGATTGAACGCAAAAAAAGCCTTTCAGAGCAGGTCGTCGGCTCAGGCGAGAACTGGCTGACCGAGATGTCGAATCATGAGCTTAAAGAGCTCATCGAGCTGCAGGGACAGGACTGGATGTAGCGGGAAGGACGGAATGAAGGAGGAATGAGCAATGAGCGGAGGACTTGAACTGCGGCTGGACGTTCAGCCTGGTATGGTAAAGGCAAGAAGTCTTCAAAAGTCCGGGACAACACCAGAAGTAAAGAGTATGCGAAAAGCGGCGGCGGCCGTTCAGGAGCCGGAAGCCGCAGCAGTTCTTTCTTTGGAAGTTCCGCCATGGACGGCTGAACAGAAAAGGGCGGTTCTGCAAGAACTGGCGGAGCATCCGGGAGAGCTGTACGGGCTTCTGCAAGGAGAGCTTAGCGTAAGACTTGCCGGGCTGGGTCTGCTTCCGGCAGAGGATGAGCTTGCCTCTGCGGTCTTCGAGCAAGAGCCCGGGGCTGCAGACAGAGCGCAGCTGCAGACCCTGCTGACACAGCGGCTGAGCGAAGAACCGCTGCTGGCTTTGTCGCTGCGAGGCCTGGGTAAGGAAGAGCTGCTGGCAGGCGTATTTGCCTTGTGGGCCGAAGCAGGCACTGAAGATGAAGAAGCGGCGCTTCCTGACGCTTCTGGTACGCTGGCGGCGGAGCTTGCCCGGCTGGAGCGCAAAGGTCCTGCGGTCACCTCAGGAGAATGGCTGGCCGAAGCTGCTGCCGAGGGCTCGCTTCACCAGCCGGGGCCGCTGTTTCACGAAATCGCCGCCCGCCCGTTTCCGGTATCCCCGGTGGTAGCCGTACCTACGGAGGATTGGAAGTCTCTTCTTCCACAGACCCCCAGAGCGACCGAAGGGCTGGCGCTGATCATGCGGGAAGTGGCTGACGCCGCAGCCCGCCGGGCAGCCGGTCTAAGCAAGATGTAACAGTGATGCTGAAATGAATGAAAGGCAGCATATGAACAGGTTACCGCTGTTCATATGCTGCCTTTTTTTAGAAGAGATAAGAGCGTATTGTGTGTAAACAGAGAGTTTAATTCGTGGAGGGGCCTTCCGCCAGCTCCAGAATCTCCCTGCGGAGGCGGAGCATTTTCTGGTCCAGTTCATCGGCGGCGCGGGCCGCTTCCTTCAATTCTTCAGCAACATGCGGAGGGAGCTGCTTGTCGAATTTATAATATAGGATATGCTCCATGCTGGCCCAGAAATCCATGGCAAGTGTGCGTAGCTGTATTTCGGCCTTTACCCAGCGGGTTCCATCCAGCAGCACCAGCGGCATAGCCACAATGAGATGCAGGCTTTGATAACCATTGGGTTTGGGGTGGGCAATATAATCCTTGATCTCCAGCACCCGCATATCTTCGCGCGCACACAGATGATCGACCAGACGGTAGATATCCTTCACGAAGGCGCAGACAATCCGCATGCCGGCAATATCATGAATGTGCTGTTCCATGTTGTCCAGCGTGAATTCATGCCCTTTGCGTTCCATCTTCTGCAGGATGCTCTTAGGCTCCTTGATCCGGCACTTGATATGCTCGATCGGACTGAAGCCGTCGCGCACCTGCCATTCTGTCTTAATGATATCAATTTTATTCTCAAGCTCATTCAGCGCATGGCGGTAGAGTGCCGGCAGTGCTTTGAAGCTTTCCATCTGCTTGGCGAAATCCTCGCTCGTCTGCCACTTCTTCAAATCCTTGACATGTACCTGCAACTGATTCAGCGTAACCTGCGTACTATCATTTTCTTCCACTGAGACTCTCCCGGTTTATATTATTTGTGACTGGTTCCTGATTATATTTTAACCCATATAGAGCCCTTGAAGCAAAAAAAAGACACGGTCCCTCTGGCAGAATGCCGGAGAATCCCTGTCCTGAAATTAGAGAATAGCAGCCCGTGGCCAGTTATGCAGAAACATTTTGGCGTCATCCGCGTATTAGCACACATAAAGTTTTAGGCGGGCGCGTAGTTATTTGTTGGTAGGCGAGCCTCCGCCATAGCCTTTATCCTCATAGCCGGTATTGTCAAGCTTCGGCAGAACATGCAGCTGTTCTATCGTCTGACGGGTCTCTGCAGTGCCGTAACGGTGAAGGTACTGGAATACCCGGATGGTCTGATCGTCGAACTGGTTAATGGCTTCATCGTGATCTGCTGATTTATAGGGTACGAAAGCACGCCGGAAGGCATACTCATCCTCCTTGGCCAGCCCGTTAAGGATGTCCTGAAGCCCTGTCAGCTCTTCTGCGGTAAGCAGAACTTCATATTCACCAGAGTCATTGCGCACATCCTGAATGAGGCCGTGAGTCACGGACACGAAATAGCGTTTCTTGTCATCGCCATTCAAGTATAATCCCTCCATCATAAGGTAAGGTTCGACACGGTAAAGGACAGAGAAGCTATTTTCACTTAGTATTATACACAGGATGACAAATAATGAATCTGGCCTGGACATTTGGTATGATAGAAGGACAATTCCGCTTCTGCAAGGAGCGTAAAGGGTTAACTACACTATACGAGGCTGCAATCAGCCCTGTTCTCACTCTGGAGAAGGAGGAACTTATAATGAATTTTTTGCAACGGATTAAGGACGGTGCCAGCCGGGTGAGCGAAAAAGCGCAAAGCTCGGTGGAGATCGGTAAGCTGAATGGTCAAATATCGGATATCGAACGCGAGATGGAAATGGAATTCATGAAAATGGGCAAGCTTTTCTACGATGGCTTCCGTTCAAGGGATATGTCAGTGGCAGAAGGCAAAATGGTGGAACTCTCGCGGGGCTGCTTCAAGTATCAGGAGCAGATCGACGAGCTGCGTGCACGGATTGCCGAGCTGAAGAATGAACGGCTCTGCGCCTGCGGCCATGTAGTCGCCCTGGATGCTAATTTCTGCCCGCACTGCGGACGCAAACTGGAGGAACCCTCCCCTCGAAAAGAAGCGGCGGCAGTGAACGTACATACCGTTCATGAGCACGAAGAGGAAGAGGATGAATACTACGGCGAGGATGAATTGACGGAAGAAGAGAAAGAACTCGCGATGAGACACGAACAACGCGCTGTGTATACGGAGGTGCTTCATGAAGAGGAAGAGCTCCCTCTGGAGAACTATGCCGGAAATGTCCAGAATGAGGAACGCAGCCGCCGTGAAGCCGATGAACTAGAGCGTGAACGCGAACGGCAGCTTGAGCTGGACCGCCGAATCCGGGACTGGAAGGCGAGTGAACCGGAAGAAGCGGCGGTCAGCGAAGACAGTGGTGTGCGTGACATCGTGAAATGCCAGATTTGCCGGGCCGATCTGCCCAAGGGTTCCATGTGGTGCCCGCGCTGCGGTTCAGAGCAAATATAGACAGGAGTCACAGACAGCTTAGGGGGACAACATAGATGGAACAGTTGCTGCTGCATCTGCGCAATTTGGGTTTCACGGAGATGGAGTCCAAGATCATGATCGAGCTGGCCACCAAAGGCCAGGCTTCGGGTTACGAAGTCGCCAAACAACTCGGAGTATCCAGATCCAACGTATATGCGGCGCTGCAGCGCCTGACTCAGCAAGGATATGTAAGATGCGGTGAAGGGGAACCGGCACGCTACAGCGTACTGGACCCAGAGGAGCTGGCGACAATGATTTCCGGCCGGGTACAGGCATCGCTGGCTTATATGGAAAGTGAAATGCCCCGCGGCGGGCCGGTAAGCCCGTCCTTTTACAATGTCGAGGGAGACCGCAATGTGATGGGGGCCCTGATCCGCCAGCTGAATCTCGCCCGGCAGGAGATCGTAGTCGATGTATGGCGCGAGGAGGCTTCGCTGCTGCGCAAGGAGCTTGAGCAGGCGGAACTGCGCGGAGTGAAGCTGCTGTGGGCTTTTGACGGCGGTAATTCGGTTCCTGCTCCCTATCCGGCCTGGCCCCCGCTTGGCGGGAAGCTGCCGGGAAGCGGAGGACGCAAGTTTTCTTTTGTGATCGACAGGGGTTGGTGCATGCTGGGCATGCGCTATGAGGATGGGTCCGCGCAAGCGGTGGTCACAGAGCATCCGGTGCTGGTGGAGCTTCTGCTGAACCACTTTACACAGGAAATGGTGCTATTTGAACTGGAAGAAGATATGGGGACGGAACTGACCAGACGTTATGGTGAACGTTACAGCCGCATTTTCGGTAAATATGTACTGCATGACCAGGATGGTGAAGAAGAAATGGATTTGCCTGCAGAGCAGGTAGCGGGGGAAATACGGTCGGAGGATGATTCCGATTAGCAGACCCTGCGGAGATATTAGCTTAGGGAGGTGAAAAGCATGGAGTGTATCGTTCATTTTGAGGTAAATCATGCGGAAGGTCCCAAGTCGCTGCGAGGCCTTCTATTTCTGGACGAGGGACAGATCCCCGGAGAGAAAGAGCTGGTAGACATGTTCAAGGACATGAAATTTGATGTGCGGCTGGATGACCGTGAGAAGCTGATCTTCAAGCCTGTAAATCCCGGAGAAACCTACTCGGAGATCCGTATCACCAGCTTTGATAATGGACAGACGGACAGCAAAGAGGATCATGATCTGAAGTCGATTGTTGGGAACCTGCTACCGCAGAAGCCTACGGGGCTGTAAGTCATAAGAATACGGGTCCAAGGGATGAGAGAAGGAGGAGCACAGATGAAGTTGTTGAGGCAAAAGGTCATCAGTGAAGGAATTGTTCTCGGACAGGGTGTGCTCAAGGTGGATTCTTTTCTGAATCACCAGATGGACCCGTTTCTGATGCGGGAGGTTGGCCGCGAGTTTACCCGCCGTTTCGCAGGGGAAGAAGTGACGAAGGTGCTGACCATCGAATCCTCCGGGATTGCGCCTGGCATTATGACTGCACTGGAGCTTGAAGTCCCGCTGATTTTTGCCCGCAAGCAGAAGTCCCTGACCCTGACGGAAGATATATTCGTGGAAAAAGTATATTCGTTTACGAAAAAAGAAAGTAATGAAATCACGGTTTCCAAAAAATTCATCACTCCAGGTGAGCGGGTACTCATCGTAGATGATTTTCTGGCCAATGGTGAGGCTGCCTTCGGGCTGGCCCGGATCGTTGAGCAGGCAGGCGGAACCGTGGTCGGAATCGGCATCGTGATCGAAAAAGCATTTCAGCCCGGCAACCGCCTGCTTAAGGAAGCCGGCTACCGCGTGGAATCGCTCGTGCGCATTGCTTCGCTGGATGAGGGTGTCATCACTTTTGTAGAAGAGGATGCAGAGCTCTCGGACTGAGGTATTTGCGGATGATCAAACCATACCAATACTGCATAAATAGCAACAAACCAATACGAACCCTATCGCCACTTTACCGTGGAATAGGGTTCGTTTGTTTGTTAAGCATAGAAGCTGCAATGCTACGGAGTACCCGTGGTTCGTAGCGCCATCCGCTTGACGGGTGCGGCTGGGTGTCGCTGCGCAGCCGTACCCGCTTAACCGCTCGCGGTGCAGGAGCTAGCTTCGCCATCGGCGGCCTGCGCTGCGGCCAGCGGCGAGAGCACGCGCAGCGCGCCCGGCTCACAGCGCACGGCGAGCGGCGCCGTGCCCAGACCCTCGCCGTCGCCGATAGCCTCGCGAGGCTCGTCAAAGCGGACGGCTACGCTGCGTCCGCGCAGCATGGTCACGTAGGGCAGCGCAGTATGCTTGCCCTTTGTGACCGTCGGGAACAGCCGCAGCAATTGCCCGCGGCTGATCCCGTGCACGACGCAGACGTCTAGCAGGCCGTCATCGGCCTTCGCCTGCGGGCAGATCAGGAGCCCGCCGCCGTAGCTGGGCAGGTTGCAGATCGAGACAAGCCACGCTGTCTCGAAGGCCTGCTCTTTACCGTCGCAGGTCACGCTGACGCGGCAGGGCTTGAAGGTCATCAGCGTATGCACAATGCCGATGAGATAAGCCAGTTGGCCGGCTCCGATGGCGTTGCACAGCCGCTTGTAGCGGCTGCGGTTCACATTGACGGCCACCTGGGCGTCAAACCCGCTGGCCACGGCGGTCAGCGTCAGACCGTCCTCGCCTGACAGCAGGTCCGCTGTCAGGCAGCGGTCCTGCAGCGCGGCGTCCAGCGCGGCCTCTGGGGCCAGCGGGATGCCGAAGCCCCTGGCCGTGTCGTTGCCGGAGCCGGCGGGGATCACCGCCAGCGCTACACCTCTGCGCCGCAGTGCGCCCAGCACGCTGTGAATCGTGCCGTCGCCGCCGATCACGATAGCGGCGCGCCAGTCCTCGCGGTGCACGAGCGCGTGCAGAACCTGGGATTCCGCACTGTCCGCGCTTTGCGTGAACAGTGCTTCGTAAGCGGTTCCGCGAGCCTGAAGCATAGCCTCCACGGCATGCCAGGTCCGTCGTCCTGCCCCTCCTCCGGAGCGGGGATTTATAATGAATAAATACATGAATGTTCCTCCAGCCTGCAGATTCCTGTATGTCCTGATTCCATTGTACGGAGGAGTGGAGCAAAAGGGAATCTTTTTAGCGGGGATCAGCAAAGACCCGCTGGCGTTAAGGCAAGCAGCCTGGGCGCCGTTATAGCTGGCGAAGCTGATTTTCTGCAATATCCCCCACCCAGGGCAGCCTGTACCATCTTCCTCCTAGTGCGTGATAGATCATCAGCAGCCATACCGCGAACGAGCATAGGGAGATAAGGGCGGCGAGGAAGGAACCCAGCAGCGGAATGAACCCGCATAGCACATGGGCAATCATCAGCGCACCGAAGGCGAACAGCGACTGCAGCGCATGGAACAGCACGTAGCGGCTGCGTTTTTCAAGAGCGAGAAAAATAATCCCGCCAAGGAATGGACAAAAGTAACAGAGGGCAGCAGCGATATGATCCGGTAATCCGGTGGAGGATTTGATAGGGGACAAGAGTTCACTCTCCTCGGGCTTGGTGGAATAGGGCAATTGCCCTATTCCTGCTTCCTTACAAGCTTATGAGGGGTTCGTACAAAGTATGTAGATGCCAGCCCGGAATAGCTAAGAGGATTGCCGGTTAACACCGATATAACTAATATAGCTAAACGCCTGTGCATACCAGTCAATGCCTGAGAATCATGATTTAGTCCAATAATCTCCCCCCCCATTCTGCATGGGAAGGTAAAATTAATAAAAAAAATCCATTTGTACATTTTACATGGAAAGGTGGAACTTGGACTGGAATATGATACAATATAACGATAAGGCCCGAAAGGAGTGATTCAGCAAGTGGCTCTTCGGGTAACTAAAGTGTCTAAGGGGTCCCTTTTGTTGGGCAATCCTTATTCTCAGCCCAAATCACGACGAACCTGCTTCACCGGCAAGACGGAGTTCCTATTTTGGAATGATGGTATTGGCGGATAATGCAAGCCACGTATGTGTATGGTTTCTGAACTTGCATTCAAGGTTACGGCGAACTTTTCATCATGCATTCTCTACTATCGGAGCATTCATTTTCAATGTTTTGGGAGGGAACTGATCATGGCAAGTAAAGGTCATAACGAAGTTAAGGAAAGTCTGCGGGAAATGACACGAATTTTCCGGCCCAAAGATCCCAAGAAATTTGTGAAGGAGTACGTCCGGAAGTATCGGATTACGGGAGGCTATGAAGAAGAGCTGACTATGGTCGTGGAGCATGAACTGGTGAGAATGAACTCATCCGTCTCTTGAACTTCGGACAGTGGTTCTAAGCTTGCTGCTACTCGAAAGACATCGAATTAAGCAATACATCCATGAGGATTCTCATAAACCGTGCCCGGGCGGCTTGCTGCCGCAGGAATCGGTTTTTTTTGTATGTCCAATTACAGGTAGCGTCACAATTCTTCTAAAATAGTCAAATGAATTAATAGACACAATTAGATATGAATGCGCTTTATTTATTATATCAGATATATATCAATTTGTGAAAGCGCTTTTAAAATCAATAAGGACAACACTTCCTGATGATTTATTCAATATGTGAATTTGTTGTGAACGATTGACAAAACAACCCTTCAAACTTATATTAATAGTGATTGTTATAATTGACAGGATAATACTCTAAACTACGAATTCGGGAAAAGCGGGGTAGATCAATGATGAAAACGTGGCAGGCTGGAAAGCGGCTTCTCCCCATGACCGCAGCGCTTGGACTCATTCTTGCCGGATGTGGGCGGGAGGACCTGTCGGTGCTTCGTCCGCAGGGACCGGCGGCGGAAAGCTCGTTCGATCTGATGAAGCTGTCGATCACCATCATGATCGTTGTGCTGCTGATCGTCTTCTCTATAGCGGCCTACGTACTGATCCGTTTCCGCCGTAAACCGGAACAGAGGGAAATGCCCGAGCAGGTGGAAGGCAACTTCAAGCTCGAAGTGCTCTGGACAGTCATTCCACTGATTCTCGTAGTTGTGCTGGCCGTCCCTACGGTGAAAGCGGTGTTTGCCGCCGGGAATGATCATTCGGAAGACAAAAATGCGATACATGTTAAGGTGACAGGACACCAGTACTGGTGGGAATTCGAGTATACCGATTACGGTGTAACCACAGCGCAGGATCTGGTGATTCCTTCCGGGAAGGATATCGCTTTTGAACTCAGCACGAAGGATGTGCTGCATTCCTTCTGGGTACCCTCACTCGCCGGCAAAATGGACACTAACCCTGACGGATCGACGAACCGCTTCAGCTTCAGTGCTCCAAATGAAGGCGTTTACCGGGGCAAGTGTGCGGAGCTGTGCGGTCCTTCCCATGGATTCATGGAGTTCAAGGTGAAATCGGTCAGCGAAGCGGCGTTTAAGGAATGGGTCAATTCCATGAAAGCTCCATCGGTGCTGCCGGAAGATCCTGCCCTTGCGAAGACGTTCAAGTCCCAGTGCCTAACCTGCCATGCAGTAGGGGATATGCCGGACCTGTCGAGTGCCCCGAACCTGACCGGGATTGGTTCCCGCGAATCAGTGGCCGGGATATTGCTGAATGACGATACAGGTGTGGACGGCGCACCGGTGCTGGAGAATCTCAAGACCTGGCTGCATGATACCAAGGGTGTTAAGCCGGGCAACAGGATGCCTGACCCCAAGAAGGATATGGGCCTGAGCGATGAAGAGATAGACGGAATTGCGGAGTATTTGGCCGGCTATACGCTGGACTAGAGCTTACAACCTGCAATCGAAGCAGCATATCTGAAAAGGGGGTACGAACCTTGGCTCAAGCAGCGCAGTCCCTGAATCCATCACCACCTTTGAGACATGGCCACAGCGTGAAGCGTCATACTGGACTGATGGACTGGATTACTACCGTCGATCATAAAAAAATAGCGATTCTGTACCTGTGGGCCGGAGGCTTATTTTTTGGAATCGGCGGACTTGAGGCCATTCTGATCCGTATCCAGCTCATCAAGCCGATGAATACCTTTCTGGATGCCCAGACCTTCAATGAACTGATTACTATGCATGGCACAACCATGATCTTCCTGGGCGTCATGCCTGTGATTTTCGCACTGATGAATGCAGTAATTCCGCTGCAGATCGGTGCCCGCGATGTAGCCTTTCCCTTTTTGAATTCACTCGGCTTCTGGACCTTCCTGTTCGGCGGCGTCCTGCTTAACCTGAGCTGGATCATGGGTGGGGCGCCTGATGCAGGCTGGACCGCGTATACCCCGTTATCCACTATTCAGTACAGTGGAACGCATGGCGTTGATTTTTACACTATCGGGCTGCAGATTGCCGGTCTTGGAACACTGATCGGAGGTATTAACTTTCTGGCTACCATCATTACGATGCGCGCACCGGGCATGTCCTTCATGCGGATGCCGATGTTCGTCTGGGCCAGCTTCATCACCTCAGCGATTATCCTGTTTGCATTTCCCGCTATTACAGTAGGGCTGGTGCTGCTCACGTTCGACCGGATTCTCGGTGCCAATTTCTTCGAGACCTCGGCTGGCGGCAACCCGGTACTCTGGCAGCATATCTTCTGGATCTTCGGTCATCCTGAAGTGTATATTCTGATTCTTCCTGCCTTCGGGATTATTTCGGAGGTTATTCCGACCTTTGCGCGCAAGCGGCTGTTCGGTTACAGCTCCATGGTTTTCGCTACAATTCTGATCGCCTTCCTGGGCTTCATGGTCTGGGCGCATCACATGTTCACAACGGGCCTTGGCCCGGTAGCGAACGCGCTGTTCTCGGTATCAACGATGCTGATTGCCGTGCCGACCGGGATCAAAATCTTCAACTGGCTATTCACCATATGGGGTGGTCAGGTTCGTTTTACGAGTCCTAATCTGTTCGCTGTCGGCTTTATTCCAACCTTTACGATGGGCGGCGTAACCGGGGTTATGCTGGCCTCTGCGCCTGCAGACTTCCAGTTCCATGATACGTATTTTGTCGTTGCACATTTCCATTATGTTATTGTCGGAGGTCTGGTATCCGGACTGTTCGCGGGACTACACTATTGGTGGCCGAAGATGTTCGGACGGATGCTGAGTGAAACCTTGGGTAAATGGACCTTCTGGACCTTCATTATCGGCTTCCATCTTACCTTCTTTGTACAGCATTTCTTGGGACTTATGGGGATGCAGCGGCGTGTATTCACCTATCTGCCGAACCAGCAGTTTGACCTGCTGAATCTAATCAGTACAATCGGTGCGGGACTGATGGGTGTGGGAATGCTTATTTTCCTCACGAATATCTTCCTTACTTCCCGAAGACCGGCGGATGCGCCGGACGATCCATGGGAAGACGGCCGCACGCTGGAATGGACTATTTCCTCGCCGCCGCCGGAATACAATTTCAAGCAAACACCGCTGGTACGCGGTCTGGATGCCTTCTGGAAGGAAAAAACCTCTGGACATACAGCGATGACACCTGCCGAACCAGTCGGTCCGATTCATATGCCATCGGCGACGATCCTGCCGTTCCTGATGTCGGTCGGCATCTTTATTGCCGGATTTGGCTTCATGTTCAGCCGTGATGACTTCGGGAATGCATTCATGAGCTTTATATTCAATAATTATCTGGTTACGGGCTTAGGGCTGCTAATTACCTTCGGGTCGATGCTGGTACGGTCCCTCTATGATGATCACGGCTGGCATATCGAGCCTGAAGAGCTGGAAGGAAGGTGAGCACACATGACAACAGCACATGCTGAATCAGCGGCAGGGACACTTCCGCACGAACCTGAAAAAGCAACGTTGGAAGGACGTAACAAGGTGCTGGCCTTCTGGCTGTTCCTGGGCGGAGAGTCCGTACTGTTCGGCACATTATTTGCCACATTCCTGGCGCTGCGCAATCAGACCAATGACGGCCCTTCGGCGAATGAACTGTTCCACCTGCCGCTAGTCGCGGCTGCAACCTTCCTTCTGCTGGTGAGCAGTCTGACCAGTGTGTTTGCCATCCAGGCCATGCACAGCAATAAACCGGCGCTGCTGCGCAATTGGCTGCTGGTTACCGTGCTTCTGGGACTATGCTTTCTGGTACTCGAAATTTACGAATTCAGCGCATATATAAGGCATGAGGAGTTCGGCATGACGACGAGCGCCTTCAGCTCCGCATTTTATACATTGGTTGGCTTCCATGGTGCCCACGTGGCTTTTGGTATCCTCTGGATTTCTGTACTGATTGGACAGCTGGCGCGCAAGGGGCTTACGGTCGTAACCGCACCCAAAATCTATGTGTCCGCCATGTACTGGCATTTCATAGATGTTGTGTGGGTGTTTATCTTTACCGTCGTATACCTGCTCGGAAAGGTGGGGTAAGCATGACGACAGAACAGCATTCGACTTCGGATGGTGCGGTGAAGCACCGTCACCGGCATGAAGGGCCGCAGCGGCATATCGTAGTATTTATCCTCTCTGTGGTCCTGACGCTAATCGCCTTTGCGGCTGTAGCCGCCGGGGGGATCAATGCCACATTTGCCGTGATCCTGCTGCTGGTGATGGCCGTATTTCAGGTTATTCTGCAGATGGGCTTCTGGATGCATCTCAAGGATAAAGGGCACCTGCTGCCGATTATATTCATGCTGGGCGGCTTTTTTATTGCCGGAACCTGCATCGTGATGGCGCTGTACTGGGTATGGTGGGATTAACGGAACAGGGCGGCGCTGCCGCCTTTTTTTGCTATAAGGAGAGCGGACGTTGCTGAATAACAAAAAATCCTGTACGAGGAGGCTGAGACATGCCAGGATTATCCTCTTTCAGCTTTGCGGAACTGTGGAGTCCGCTATTTTTTGCGGTCATGCTGCTTCTGTCGGCTGGCTACTTTGTAGGGATAGGTCCCCTTGCCGTGCGCTTTCCGGGTTCATCCACAGTTCCGCTATGGCGGCGGAGCTCATTCGTCATCGGTATGCTGGCGCTGTATCTGGCTCAGGGGGGGCCGCTCAGTCTGCTGGGGCATATTTTGTTCTCTTTTCACATGGTGAGCATGGCCTTGTCCTATCTGGTGGCGGTACCGCTGATCATGCTGGGCATTCCAGACTGGGCCTGGCGGGCTCTGCTTAAGGCATTACCATTCCCGCTGCGGCGTCTATCCTTTTTGGCTCAGCCCGTGGTGTCGGCACTTTTGTTCAACGGCCTGTTCTCGCTCTATCATATTCCTGTAATTCATGACTATGTTATGCTGCATTTTGCTGTGCATCGGATTTACTATGCGGTACTGTTCCTGACTTCTGCACTCATGTGGTGGAACCTGATCAATCCGCTGCCGCAGCTGAGGGGCCTGAACGGACTGGGGCAGATCGGGTTTATTTTTCTGAACATGGTGCTGCTGACCCCGGCTTGCGGACTGATTATTTTTGCTGGAGCGCCGCTATATGCCACTTACAGTGATCCGCAGACCTGGGCGCGGGCGATGGGGTACTGTGTGTCTGGAAGTCCTACAGCACTGCTGCAGACTTTTGGCGGTCCGGCCTTCTTCGGCTGGCTCTCACCCAAGGTAGATCAGCAGGTGGGCGGGATCGCTATGAAGTTCATCCAGGAATTTATTTTTGCCTCGATGCTTGCTTATGTGTTCTATCATTGGTATAAAAAAGAGAACGGGCAAGACGATGCGGAACTCTCCGCCCCTTCTTCCGAGCTGGAGGAGCGTGTTTTGACCCGGGTATAGCAGGTAGAGCGCCGAGGAGGATAATCATGGATATTTTCACAGTGTTTCCGACGATCAGCACATCATTCATCGTAATCAGTGCGGTGCTGGTAGCGATTGGCTGGAGACTAATTATTAAAGGAAGACGCGAGGCGCACAAGAAGACGATGATTGCCGCCGCTGTCGCAGCAACGCTGTTTTTCATCGTATATATGTCAAGAACGGTATTTGTAGGCAATACTTCGTGGGGCGGTCCGGATAGTCTGTCGCTTTTGTATCATGTTTTTCTGGTTTTTCATATTGTGCTCGCAACGGTGGCGGCTGTATTTGGGATTACCACGCTTACTCTTGGCTTCAAGGCTCAATATGCCAAGCACCGGAAATGGGGCAGAGTGACTGCGGTGATCTGGTTCATTACAGCCATTACAGGAGTAGCGGTATATGTGCTGCTGTACATATTTTATCCGGGCGGACATACGAAACCTTTCTGGGAAGCGATTTGGGGTTTTAATTGAAACAAGATATTGGCCTGTGTCGCTGCATCCTTCGTAAGGGTGCAGGGCACAGGCCTTTTTTGCTATACACAGTCTCTGCGAAGAAAAAGAAAGGATAATTTTGGGTTGACACTGGAAAATAGAGGGCATATACTGTGTATATAGATATACACAGTAAGCACACAATAAGCACACTCAAATGATGATTGATGCACACCACGTTATAGACCATAAAGTGAGGTTGAAGAGATGACAACGATAAAAGATGCCTTAGTTATTGTCCGGGGGGATTTCCGGGCTGATAAGCTAAAGCTGCTGTGGACTCTGGTCTTCTCCATTGTATTTATGGGCTATATGTCCGTATTTGGCGGAATGATTCTGGATGATGTACTGAATTCGGGAGATGGGAAGGTGGTGGCTGATATCCTGCTGCTGACAATCACTCCAACGCTTGGCTTCACCTTCTCCCGCCGTACGATGAAGTATTTCAGTGAGGACTCGTATACCCGGATGCTCGCTTATATGCGGAGTCTCCCGGTCCCGGCTGCTGTGATTCTGTGTAAGAGGAAGCTGCATGCTGTGTTCTCGTTATCACTGAACGGTATGCTCTTCTTCGGTCTCATTTATGCTACTAGCAGCCAGATTCGAAGCGAGCTGACTATAACCGCTTATCTCACCTTTGCACTCATTTGGACGGGGTTCGCGCTTTTGATGTCGGGACTGTACATTTTTATTGAATTGCTGGTTAGCGGTAAAATCTATTTCTTTCTACTCATGCTCATTACGTTGCTATCCATGGGTGTGGCTCTCCTGATCGGGGAATTCGGAGGGAACCTGTTCCTCTACACCTTACAATCTGCAGAGGATTGGGGTTTTGCCTCCCCGCTGATGTGGGCGACTTTGCTGCTGGGAACTGTATCTGTTCAGCTATTTTCCAAATGGACCTTATACCGGCTCAAGAGCCGTGATCTCGTATGAAGGGACTGAAGCACAAGGAGGATCTCCGGGTGGCCGGAGTGTGGAAAGCGGGTGTGAATCATGTGGATACCGATACAAATTAATGAGAATAGCGCGGAGCCGTTGTACCACCAGATCGAAACCCAGCTCAAATCACTGATTATCAGCGGAGTCATCACCGAGGGTACACTTCTTCCTTCGATCCGGGAATTTGCCGGTGATCTGAAATGCAGTGTAATCACCGTTCGCCGTGTCTACCAGGATCTGGAGAACGAGGGTCTGCTGCGGACCAGGCAGGGCACAGGTACCTTTGTCTCCCATGTGGGTGAAGGGGCGATGGAGGGATACAAGAAGGAGGCTATCCGTAAGTCGCTGGAAAGTGCTGTGGATGTCGGCCTGTCGGTGCAATGCTCTGAAGCGGAGCTAATGGAGCTGTTCAGAGAAATTGTGAAGCATAAATATGGATCACAGGATTGAAAGGTGGGGTTGTTCAATGGTACAGCAGGCCATAGAGCTTCGTAATGTAAGCAAGAAGCGACGGAAGGGCAAGACGATTGGACCGCTTGATCTGAATCTCCCGCAAGGTTATATTACCGCACTAGTGGGTCAGAATGGATCCGGCAAAAGCACCCTGCTGCAAATGCTTCTGCAGCTGACATTCCCCGATGAGGGGGAGATTCGCTGGTTCGAGCAACCTTACGCGGACGGCCTGCCGCTTGCACTTCGCCAGCGCATGGCCTACGTGCCCGAAACCACGGAGGTGGAAGAGAGATATTGGACTGCCGGAGAGGCTGCTGAATTCCGCCGCCACTGGTATCCGGATTGGGACCAGAAGTATTTCGAGGAGCTGCTGGCGAAGTTAGAAGTACCGCTGGGTGCAAAGCTGGGTAAGATGTCCAAGGGAGAGCGCCGCAAGTTCGAGATTGCCGCTGCACTGGCACCCCGCCCGCAGTTGCTGCTGCTGGATGAGCCCTCTTCGGGGCTGGACCCTTTCGCCTGGAAGGTCATGATCGAGACGCTGCGCAAGTACATGGACGTTACCGGTGCTACCGTTGTGATCTCTACTCATATTGTGGAAGAAGTGCGGCGGCTTGCGGATTATATTGTGCTGATGCATCAAGGCAGCCTGCTCGGAATGGCTGAAAAGGACAGCTTGTTCGGCTCCTGGAGCGAAATTTGGGTTCAGGTGGAGACTGAAGAGGAACTGGCTGAGCTTGCGCAGGAGCTGACGGGAGCACTGCACTTTGAAATGCAGACACCGGGTGTAGCATCACTTATTACCCCGCAAGTACAGCAAAATGAGAAACGCATCCAGGATTTGGGCGTAAAGGTTATCAAGAGCCGGATGCTTGAGCTGGATGAGATCTTAGGCTTATGGACACAGGGGCATCGCCCCGTTCTGATTGACCAGGAGAGAGGAGAATAGAAGAATGGAAGCTTTGATGCTGGAACAGGTAGTGAAGCAGTATGGAGAGAAGACCGCAGTAAACGGAATCAGCCTGAAGGTAGAGCAAGGCGAAATTTATGGACTGCTTGGTGCCAACGGTGCCGGCAAAACAACGACGATGCGCATGGTGCTTGGACTCATCTACCCTGATGATGGAAAGATCCTCTACAACGGTAAAACGTTCAGTGATGAGCTACAGCATCTGATGGGATACCTCCCGGAGGAACGCGGACTCTACCCGAAGGTCAAAGTGAGTGATCAGATTATCTATCTGGCCCGGCTGCGCGGTATGTCGGCCAGTGATGCGGATAAGAGCCTCCGCTTCTGGCTGGACCGTTTCGAGGTTCCGGATTATTACAATAAGAAGATTGAAGAGCTCTCCAAGGGCAATCAGCAAAAAATGGGCTTTATCGCCGCAGTAGTCCACAAACCGCAAATTCTCGTCCTTGACGAAGCCTTCAGCGGTCTGGACCCTGTCAATGTAGAGCTGCTTAAGGATACCGTAAAAGAATTGCGTGACCAAGGTACGAGCATTCTGTTCTCCACCCACCGGATGGAGCATGTTGAGGAGCTGTGCCGAAATATCACGATTCTTGACCGCTCCAATACAGTAGTGCAAGGTGACATTCGTGAGATTAAGAAGGGGTACCCGCGCGAAGAGGTTGTCCTGCGGACGGTGGGAGAAGTGAACGGACTGGATGAGATTCCTGGGGTTAACGCAGTGCAGAAGCAGGAGCGGGGTTATGTGCTCTCCATCGGCGATATTGGTGCAGCACAGCGTATTCTCCAGCACGCGATGGCAGTAAGTGAAATTGAGCATTTTGAAATCAAGGAACCAACCTTGAACCAAATCTTTATCAGAGCGGTGGGTGAATCTCATGAATAAGATGGGGACAATTATCAGCTTTACGTTTAAGAACAAAGTCAGAACCAAATCCTTCATGATTACTACATTGATTCTGGTGCTCTTGCTCAGCATCGGTATGAACGTGCCATATCTCATCAAGGTATTCCAAGGGGATGATGGGGCCAAGAACACACAGATCGGTGTTGTGGCTGAACAGGGGAACCGTACCGCTGAGCTCTTGCTGGCATATGCGCCGCCTGTGAATCCGGATGCGGATGCAGATAAAAATAAAGATAAAGATAAGGGCACCGTGGCTTTCACGGCCTTTACCTCGGCGGATGATGCTGCCCTGAAGAAGGGAATTGATGACAACACCATCGAAGGCTACCTTACCTTTGATGCCAAAGGCGGGGAAGGCGTGCCTCCAGTCACCTATCACAGCAAGGACGGGGAACTGGATGGAGATGTGCAGACTTACCTTCAGAGTGCACTGCAGCAGATCAATACACAGCTGATCGCCGGTGATAAGCTGACTCAGGAACAGGTAGCGGCGATGTTCGCGCCGGTGTCCATCGGCACCCAGCAGCTTAGTACGGATGGAACAGACGGTGGGGCGGCAGCAGATAAATCGAAGCCAGCTATCAATTATGTTATCGTCTATGTGCTTCTGATCCTCTTCTTTATGTCGATTACCATGACTGGAAATATGATTTCGGCAGAAGTAACCTCAGAGAAAAGCTCCCGCATCATGGAAATTCTGATTACCAGCGCTTCGCCGCTCACGCAAATGTTCGGCAAGGTGATCGGGATCTTCCTGGTCGGCCTGATGCAGATTGCTATTATCTCGGCAAGTATCGCCATCAATCTGATGCTTCCGCATAACGCCAGCATATTGACTGATTTTGACCTGGATCTTGGACAATTGAATTATGGCATCCTGGTATACGGTTTTATCCTGTATATTCTTGGATTCTTCCTGTATGCACTGATGTATGCTGCTGTAGGCTCCATTGTGAGCCGCACGGAGGATCTGGGCCAGGCCGTGATGCCGGTAATGATGTGTACCTTTTTGGCCTTCTACATTCCGTTGTTTAGCATCTCAGCTCCTAATACTATGCTTATCAAAGTGGCGAGCTTTGTGCCCATCACCTCACCGCTCAGCATGCTGCTGCGCATCGGTATAGGGGAAGTAGCGTTCTGGGAGATTGCCGTATCACTCATCATCTTGCTCGTGACCACCTTCGGACTGGGCTGGCTCGCCGCCAAGATCTACCGCACAGGCGTTCTGATGTACGGCAAACGCCCAAGCATCAAGGAGATCAGAAAAGCGATGAAGGCTTACAAGATTTGAGTGGAACCCACTAACTGTGTGAGGAGAGTTCAGGATGGATAAAAAGAAACAATCATTCGCGTTATTGATGTTTGCAGGTATGCTGCTCAATTCCGGAAGTTTGCTGATTTCTTCCGACGGATCGAATCTGCGCGATTTTGTACAGGGAGTAATGGCGGGAGCTGGGATAGCTATAATGCTGCTGTCCATCTGGACGTTTGCTAAGAACAAGGGCTTTAAAGACGCGAAATAAGCCAGACATCCGTTATCCGTTCATCTGGCGAAATCATGCTGTATAGTGTACCTTAGTAAGTAAGGAGTGGTAATGTTGATGAAAAAAAGACAAACGCCCTTACTGGTTGCGGCTTCGATTCTGCTGATTATCATCAGTAGTCTAATTCATTCAGAAGGCTCAACCTGGCTGGGTGCGCTGCAGACGTTATTGCTTGGTGTAGGATTATTAGGATGCTGCATGGCATTCCTGAGATTTGCCAAGGGCGGCAATGGTGCAAAAGACAAAAGAAGCAAAAAGGGCAAAAAAGAATAAGAACGAATCAGAAGCCGCGGTAGGTTGCCGCGGCTTTTTTGAATGATATCTATTCACTATGCTGCATGCTATTCGATCTTATCCGGCAGATAAATTTGATGTGGGCAGTGTAGCTTCATGTGCCGCCAGCAGTTCACGCATTTGCCGGAGCTGCGCCTTAAGCTCAGGCAGGCTCTTCATGAGGATCTCACTGATTTCCGTTAAGGAGAGCCGCATGCCATACCGGAGCGCATGCACAACCTGATCCTCCCAGGGCAGGCAGGCTGCAAGGCAGGCTTTGCGGTCTTGTGCAATCCGGGAGCAATACCGGATGCATGCGCGGTAGGCCAGAATGGAGAAGCTCTGCGGGCCGCAGCCTTTTCGCAGATAAGGCACATACAGCTCCGTGAAGCTCTTCACGGCAGCCGTCTCCGCTTCAGAACCCTGTCCCAGCAGCAGACTGCAGAGCGTAAGGATATTTTCGCTGTACTTTTCAACATATTCCGCAAATTCGGATGCGGAAGCCGCCGTGCGCGATTCCATTCCAGTTTCCTCCTCGGATTAGATACACCAGTTCGCCCAGCTTCCAGCCGCTCCCCCGGCGAAGCCCCGTTCCCCAAATATGTTGCGCAAAAAAGCCGCAGCAGAGGAGGACCTCTGCTGCGGCTTCCGTACAGGTTCAAATAAACCTGGCGCAAAAGCGTGGCGGATCAAGTTCTCTCTCTATACGCTTACGGGGTTAGCTGTCGGATTCGGGCGGTGAGAGTCGCCCTGCCTTGTGAGGCCGCATCTCTGCAGTCTCCTTTGGATTCACCCCATGTAGGCTTTTGGCCTGGTGGTTCCCCCGTTTCCCGTATGACGGGAATTCAGCGTTGATTGGTTTCCATGAATAAGTTCAAAACGAATCATACTCTTTCAGGAATATCTTTGTAAAAGGGAAAAAGGGAGTGGTTCCGTCAATTTCACATTGAAATCGGAAAGTTCAAAGGAAATAAACAGGTAAAACCATATATCTTGCCACTTATCGGCTCATTATCTCATTCGCACGCCAGTTTTTATATTTGGGGGATAATAAGGCTTGGAATCGCTGATATGAATGCGGATTCATTCATGCACCAGACAAAAAGATATCCGGGAGACTACTTCTCCCGGATATCTTGCTGCTCTAATTAGCCCAATGAATCTGATCTATTTGGCTGCTGCAATAAGCTTGTTCAGCTCGGGCAGATTGAATCCTTTGACGACATGTGCTCCAGATACAGTAACAGGAACGCCCATGAAGCCCAGCTTCTCAACCTCTTCCTGATAAACGGTACTGGTCATTACATCCCGTACTTCAAAAGGAATGTCCTGCTCCTTCATCAGCTGCTTCACCTGATTGCAGTCACTGCAGTTGGCTGTAGAATAAATGATCACAGGCTGGCTCATTGGCTCACAGCTTCCTTGAGGGCATCGCGGGTGATTTTCCAGTGGGAGGTGTTCCAGCGGACCTCACCATCTTCCAGCAGGAAGATTTGCGGAGACTCATGCTTGATCCCGAAGTCTTCGGCAATCTGGTTGGAGACCGGGCGGTCTTCAATCACATGAACCACAGCAGCGGTAGTGCCGGAGCTCTGGACATAAGCCTGGAATTCTTCATTCGCCTTGGCGCTGATCGGGCAGGTGGTGCTGTGCTTGAAGAGCAGTTTTTTACCGGGCTGGGTAATGTATTCATGCAATTCATCAAGACTGTGGATTTGTTGTATAGACATTTAGGTCACGCTCCTGGCAGTTTATTTTGCTAACAATTCGGTTGCTAGCAATGATATTCCTGATTGTAACATAGTTCAAAATTAAATCAAAAAGAAGATTCAGCAGGCCCTGAATAGCCCGATAGTCCAACAGAGGACGTTGTAAAATGACAATTGTCATGCTAAGGTGGAAGGGAATTGGCGATTTCTGTATACTGATGTCAAATAAAAGGGAGTGACCCATTCCATGAAAAAGGTCGCTTGTGTTACCGGTGCTGACCGGGGACTCGGGTTTTTCCTTGTGCGCTGGCTGCTGGAGAATCACTATAAGGTGTTTGCAGGGAGGTACATGGAGGAGTCGGAAGCACTGGAAGCACTCGCAGTTAAGTACAAGGGGCAGTTAATTCTGGTTCCGATGGATGTCGGCAGCAGTGACAGTGTAAAGCGTGCAGCACGAACCATTGCAGGATGCACAGGGCATCTGGATATGATTATTAACAATGCTGGAATTATTGATCGTGCGGATGATGCCACCATGCTGGTAGACATGAATGACACCGCGATGGCACGCATTTATAATGTGAATACGCTTGGCGCTCTTCGGGTCAGCAATTCGCTGATGGGGCTCCTGCTGCAGGGCAAGCACAAACTGATTGTGAACATCTCCTCCGAAGCTGGCAGCATTGGCCGTAATCAGCGGATTAATATGTACGGTTATTGTATGTCCAAGGCGGCGCTTAATATGCAGTCTTCTCTGCTGCACAACCATTTGCGGGTCATGGGCGGCCAGGTGATGGTCTTCCATCCAGGCTGGCTCCAGTCCTGTATGAACTGTGACAAGAATAAGGCCGCTCCTGTTACCCCTGAAGAATCTGCCCGCAAAATCATGGGAATTGTGCAGGAGCATAAGGCGCATATGGGCATGGAACCGGCTTTTCTTGATCTGGACGGAATCCCTTGGCCCTGGTAACAGCAACTTTTACTTAGAAGAAAGGCGTGGATGAAAAATGTCAGAATGGAAGGCACTTGCGCTGGGGAGCTATTCAGAGGTTAAATATCATCCGTTCTCCGGTGTTGACCGCGTGTTCGAGGAGCTGTTTGCCGGAAAGCTGGAGGTGAAATCTACGGAAGATTATTCATTGCTGAATTCGGTCAGCCTATCGGATTACAAGCTTGTGATAGCGTATACAGAATTTTCTGACGACAAAATAGCTCCTGAACAAAGCGGGGCTTTGCTCTCCTACGTAGCAAACGGCGGCGGACTGCTGGTGGTGCATAACGGGATTTCACTGCAGCGTAACCAGGAGCTGGGTGTGATGCTGGGAGCACATTTCACACATCATCCGGCCTACACCGAGCTTCACATGACCGTTCCGGCTACGGGGCATGCGATCATGCAGGGCATTACTGACTTTGTGATCGAGGACGAGCCGTATTATTTTGATATGCAGCCCCATTTTGAAACAACGGTTCTGGCCGAGTATTCCCATGAGGGGGCCAATCATGCGGCTGCCTGGTGCCATGAATTCGGGATGGGACGTGTAGTCTATCTGATGCCGGGTCATCATCTTCCTTCCTTTTCGGTAGAGCCGTTCCGGCAGATGATTACAAGAGGCGGTCTATGGGCGGCAGGGTTGCTGTAGTGCTTGATTTTACTTAAAGGAACTCATAGGGAATTATAGTGTGAAAACCAGCGGAGGCTTCTGTTGGTTTTTTCTTTTTGGGTGTTTGGCGACTTATCGGTAATAAAAGCCTTGACCCTGACACTAGTGTCAGGGTTTATACTAAGGTCAGACCATTTCTCATGAACCCCGGGGAGAACATACCATGAAAATAGGTGAGCTTGCAGCGCGGACGGGTGTCAGCATCCGTTCTCTGCGATATTATGAACGCCAGGGCTTGATCACTCCGCTCCGCCAGGCCAATGGATACCGCGAGTATTCGATCTTGGCCGTGGAGACCGTGGAGACGATCAAACTGTATTTGAATCTGGGCTTGTCGACCGAGGAAATCGCCGGCTTCTTGAATTGTGTACTGAAGAAAAAAGAAGCTTTCTGTGCAGAAGTAATGCCGCTGTACCGCAGCAAGCTGGAAGATATTGAACGCCAGCTCCTGCAGCTGAACCAGATCAAGATGAATCTGGAGGAGCGGATGGCTTCCATACAGCAGGAGCAGCAGGAATCAGAGTGACCTGAAAGGATTCACAGGCTGACAAGGAGGAGTGAACAATGACGATTATTCATGCAGGGCAAGCCGATACTGTGCGGAGACAACTTCAGGAAGGCGGAACCATACTGGTAGATTACGGAGCGCCGTGGTGCGCACCATGCCGGGGTCTTTTGCCGATCCTGGAGGAGCTGGATGAGGAATATGGCGGCAATATCACGATTCTCAAAGTGGATTGCGATGAATTGCCCGAGCTGGCTGCAGAGGCGGGAGTTATGGGCCTGCCAACTGTGATCGTATATAACGGCGGGCAGCCTATGGAAAAGTTGGTAGGACTGCGCCCGAAATCGGCCTATCAGGGTGTGCTGGACAAATTTACCGCAGCGAATGCGAATAGACGATAAATAAGGAAAGGCAGGAAGCTGTATGATACATGGCTTCCTGCCTTTTTGATAGGGGACGGGATTATGAATGCAAGGAAGAGCAGTTATTTCGAGTTCAACGGAAACGGCACTACTTCATTATGATGCAGCGCTTCGAGCACTTCAGCACTCAGGTTGTCCGTGAATTCAGTCCATACTTTACGGCCAACCTTCAGCTCATCACGGCCAATGGATTGGATCACTTCCAGCCATCCCCGTTTATCGTTGATAGCGCCAAGTTGCTCCTGGATTTCTTTGTAGATTTCCTCATGGGCGTGAAATTTCTGGTTAAGCGCAAAGGAAGCCGCATCAGCGGTATAACGCAATTCCTTGGCGGCAATCCGCAGCTCGTGCAGCGCATCGAAAGCCTCCTTGGATTCGGCCTCAGGACCCTTAAACAAGGTTTTGCAGGTTTTTTTCTTCTGCTCGAAAGCGACCTCAAGCTCACGCATGACGACATTCGGATCTCTTTTGGCCGCCAGTGCTTCAAGATCGCTGCTAAGGAATGCCTCCCACTCGGCGTCCAGTGTTATGCCGCTCAGCTTGGGCAGTGTTCGGGCCAGCTTCTTGCGGTATTTCTTACGTTCAGTCTTCTGGTACAGGATCACTGCCTTGAGCAGCTTGGCTGTTTTGGTTGCTCCGGCTTCCTTAGCCTGCTTCCGTCTATCCTTGAAGGATTCAATCAGCACGTCGGCGTCTCTAACCTTGCCTAGCCTTTTTTGCGATTTCTTGAAGGTGCTGTACAGATTCTCTGTAACCCGATGCTCCGGGTCCAGAATGGACAATAGCGTCAGCAGTTTGCGGCAGTTCACTCTGGCCTGATGGATATCTTCATCATCGAACTTCTTCAGTGCATCTTTGCTATAGTCACGGAAATTGATATACAGCTTGTTCAATGCCAGCTCCCATTGCCTGGCTTTACTGATGGGCCGGTCCTTCACTGTTAGCAGGTCAGTCATGCGGCTTCACTCCTTAAGGGTTGTGTGTAGCATGAGCTTGGTGCGGGACGATTGTTCTTCTATATCCTAAGGATAACGCTATCATCCTGCTTTTTCAAATTCAGGCTGCAGCCCATAGTTTCGCTCCTGCACTTCAGATCGGTTACAATGGGAATATTGCCAGTATCATAAAAAGGTACAGGAAAACGGATGGTTCGACGGCAGCCTGCAGGAAGCCAGTGTACGTAGATGTTGTAATTATGCAAAAGAGCAAAGCGATGGTCAGCGGAGGGATTATGAATGAGCGGGGAATACAACAAGCAAGCGCATGGACAAGTAGAGGAGCAAGGGCGAGTGGAGGAGCAAGCAATTGGACAAGTAGAGGAACAAGGACAAGTGGAGGAGCAAGCACTTGGGCAAGAGCAGTCCCGTAAGTCTCAGCCCGGACAAGTTCAGAAGCAAGATCAGGGTCCAGTGCCGTTGCAGGAGCCATCTTCCGGACAAGCAGCGGAGGGTTTACTTCCGCCGGTTATGGCACTCTTTGAGCACTTGGCGGGAGGGGAAGCATCGCCGGATATCGCAGCATCCGGAAGGATAGCAGATGCAGAAGAATCTAAGGCGATGCAGGCGACGGCTGAGGCGGTTGCCGGTGATATGCTGCTCCCGTTTGCGTTCGAGGAGACGCTCTGCCGGGATGTGGGGGCAGGCCTCGTTCCGCCGTCTGTTCATCTCTGGAGCCATCCAGGCGGAGTGGCACTTGGCCTGCGGGACAGCAGGCTGCCCCGGGCAGCTGAAGCTATGGCCGCGCTGGAACGTCAGGGCTTCCGCACAGCGGTCCGCCACTCCGGCGGCGCGGCTGTGCCGCTGGATGCCGGCATCGTCAACGTATCGCTGCTGCTTCGCAAACGTCCGGGCAAGCTGGACTTTCATGATGATTTCCGGCTGTTGGCATCGCTGATCACAGAAGCCGTCGCAGTCAGCCATCCGCAGGCAGCGGCTCAGATCCGGGCAGGGGAAGTCACCGGGTCGTATTGCCCCGGTGACTTCGATCTGGCCATCGGCGGCCGCAAATTCTGCGGCATCGCCCAGCGGAGGCAGAGCAGCGCGTACTTCGTGCACGCGTTCGTGATCGTCTCCGGCTCCGGGCGGGAGCGCGGCCAGTGGATCCGAGGCTTCTATGAGACCGCCGCGGATGGCGATGACGCGCTGGACTATCCGCGCGTCATCCCGCAGACCCTGGCCGCGCTCGCCGAGCTTGGCGGACCGGCTTCGGCGGACGTGTTCGCCGAAGGGTTCCGCCAGGCCCTGGCCCGCCGCGGCGTCAAGCTTCAGCCTGCCGCCGGGCTGGCGGCGGCAGGGTATAACCTCCAGTACACAGATGCCCGTGTACTGGAGGCGGCGCGGGTGCTGCGTGAACGCTACACCCGCTAAGCTGTACCCTGGCCGGGCCAGGAGAACCGGCACGGACCATAGCCGGTGTGCTGGAGCATCACCGGCAAACCCATAAGTGCCGCAGCTACTGATAGATTCAGCAGCTGCGGCACTTTTTTGGCAATATATGAACGTGTCGTAATAGATAAGCCAGCCACATTCTTGGATTACCGGTACAGCTCAGGCCTCCGGTCTGTGAAGATCGGAATCTGCGCCCGAATCTCCTGCACCCTGTGCAAATCGATCTCTCCCCTCAGAATTTCCTCGCCTTCCGAGGCTTCGCAGACGATATCACCCCAGGGATCAATGATCAGCGAATGGCCCGCAAAGGTGTTCGCGGGGTCTTTTCCTGTGCGGTTGCAGGCAACGACATAACATTGATTCTCAATCGCCCGGCTGATCAGGAGCGCCCGCCAGTGGGCAAGCCTCGGCAGCGGCCATTCGGCACAGATGAACAGCACTTCGGCACCAAGCGCTGTATGGGTACGGACCCATTCGGGGAAGCGGATATCGTAGCAGATCAGGCCGGCGCAGCGTGTTCCGTCCAGGGTGAACAGACCCTTGGTTTCTCCGGGATGAAGATATAAGTGCTCGTCCATAAGGCGGAACAGATGAAGCTTGCTGTATTTCCCTGCGAGCGCTCCGGTCCGGTTGAACACATACATAGTGTTGGTAATGCCGCTGCTGTTCTTCCTAGCGATAGAGCCAGCTACAATATGAATGCCGAGCTCGCGGGCCAGTCCTGACATCAAAGCCTTTGTCGCATTCCCCTCAGGGTCGGCAATTTCTGCAAGCCGGTTCAGATCATAGCCGGTCGTCCATAATTCGGGAAGGATCACAACATCCGTCCCCAGAGCTGCGGCTTCACGGATTTTACGTTCTGCGGCAGCATAATTTACCTGGGGTTTGCCAAATGCTATATCCAGCTGAAGCAGGGAGATGATCATGAAGTTGGCCTCCTTCTTTGTGGAGCGGTACACTTTTGATTCTACGGGTAAGCGGTTGCCGGGGCAAGGTGGACAGACATTATAAAATATTAGTTGACGGGTCAATGATAAAGGTGTAAAGTGATGAATGTCAAAAAGGTTTTGCGCAATCTATTTGTGTTAGGGGGTTAATCTTGACTGGACATCTGCCAGAGGAAGACCGCATCTTTGAACGATTGCAGGCGCTGAACAAAGCCATTACACCTACCTTTGAACGCTGTGCGGGCATTAGTCCCACCCGTCTCCGTTTGCTCCATGAGCTGTTTCAGGTTACTGAGATCAGCCAGATTTCACTGCAAAAACAAGTGGATATCGATGCTGCGGCCGTCACCCGCCACCTTAAGGGGCTGGAGGAGAACGGAATGATCTCCCGCCGGAACAATCCCGATGACAACAGAGTGACGCTGGTCTCGCTGACTGCGCAGGGAAGAGACAGAATCCGTACTTACAAGGAAGAGAGAAGCCGCTTCATTGGCAGTCTGCTCTCCGGTTTTGATGAACAAGAGCGCGCTTTGCTCGCAGATATGCTTATCCGGCTCCAGTATAATATCAGTTTGCTGTAGCTGTATCCTATAATCCAACTATCAAAGGAGTTAATTATTCATGAACACAACCAGAACTAATGATTTCACAAGTATTATTTCAGGCCGCCGCTCCATCCGTAAATACGACACCTCTGTCAAAATTTCCAAAGAAGAAATGACCGAAATCCTAACTGAAGCTACGCTGGCACCCTCCTCGGTGAACATGCAGCCTTGGCGGTTTCTTGTCATCGAAAGTGCGGAAGGCAAAGCTAAGCTCGCGCCGCTCGCCAAGTTCAACCAGCTTCAGGTAGAGACCTCGGCAGCCATGATTGCTGTGTTCGGGGATATGAACAATTTCGATTATGCCGAAGAAATTTATGGCACTGCTGTAGAGCGCGGACTGATGCCTGCTGAAGTAAAAGAAAGACAGCTTGCCGCACTGGGAGCACATTTCGCGAAGCTGCCTGCAGATATCAACAGAGAGACCATTATGATTGACGGGGGCCTTGTCTCCATGCAACTGATGCTGGCAGCACGTGCGCACGGCTATGACACCAACGCCATTGGCGGCTTCGAGAAAGACCAGATTGCCGAAGTCTTCGGTATGGACAAAGAACGCTATCTTCCAGTTATGCTCATCTCCATCGGCAAAGCCGCGGAAGAAGGTTATGCTTCCGTCCGTCTGCCTATCGACACTATTGCCCAGTGGAAATAAGAGATTAAGCTCACAACACTTTTAGGAGGACTAACCAATGATTATTATTCATGCTGTAATGCAAGTAAATCCCGCTTTTAAGGAAAAGTTCCTGGCTGAGGCGAAACAGCTGTTAGCTGCAACCCATACAGAAGAAGGCAACCTTTCTTATGAGCTGTACAATCATATCGAACAGGACAATACCTATATCATGGTGGAAACCTGGCGTGATATGGAAGCTGTAGCCAGCCATAATACAAGTGCTCACTTCACAGGGTTTGCAGCGAAAGCGCCTGAGTTCCTGACCGCTCCGCTGGACGTTAAGGTGTTCACCGGAGAACCGGCAGGCAAATAATCCGCAACCGTAAGGTTCTGCCGCTGGATGAAGCGCATGTGGTGTTGGCATCCGGAACCGGTTGATTCTAATTCCTAAGAAGCAAGGGGACGTATCAAGAGCCGCACGGCTATTGATACGTCCCTGTTTGTTTATTTCCGGAGAAAAGGAAAAGTGAATCTTCAAGCCGCGTGAGGTTCATAGACGGGCCATCCGGGGTATCTAACCTTAGCCGATTAGACCCGGCATCTGTTTGCGGGCCTTGAATCGGCCGCTTACATCTAAGGACGGATGGAGGACAAGCCAATGAAGAATATACATAGCGACACCGGAATACCTCTCGGAGAATGGGATCAAGAGCTTCAGCAGGATGTTATAGATTTTGTGAATTATTATATCTCGGGCGGATCACTGAAGGCTGTTGCTGACCTGTCGGAACGGGTATCGTCCTTAATTACTGCAGCTCTGGAAGGAGGCGCTACCCGCGCATACCGCCAGGCCATTGGTGGTGTCATCACAGAGCTCCGGCAGCTTACTGAATTGCCGGGCTTCAGTAAGGAGCTGCTTGAACAGCTGGCCGCAGAGATCAGCCGGCTGGATTCTGGCAAGCTCAGAGCACTGGCTCCGCGGACTACCCGTAATAACCAGGTAGATGCTTATGTGAATGGCCCGCAGTGTCTGGAAATGCTTCTTGAAGAGATCGCCAAAGCCCGGCGTTATATTCATCTGTCCGTAATGCTGTTTTTTAATGATGATTCGGGCAACCGGATTGCGGATGAGCTGCAGCGTGCGCTGGAGCGTGGGGTTCAGGTCCGGATAATGGTGAATTATACCGTCACCCTACTTGGGTATGGACATAACCTGGAGGTGGGACGGTTCCAGGAAATCTCCGACAGGCTGGAGAATGCGGGAGCGAAGCTGAAGGATACCTTCCACTCCTATTATTCGGCTATAGAGTGGAGCAGAAGACGGGCCGAATTGAAGGCTCAGGGTGTGCCCGAGAGTATCCTTTTCCTGCAGGATAAAGTACAGGAGGACGTTGAGGTTACGGGGCTGAATGTGATTGACCACCGCAAATTCATGATTATCGACGGAATTACCTCTATTGTGGGCAGTCTGAATATTGGAGATCAGTATACGTTTGCTACACCGATTGAGGCTTCATCCTCTGTTCAGGTAGACGGGCGTCCTATGGGGGTTCCGGTCCGGGAGGAGGAATGGCATGACGGTTGTTTTCGCATCCGGGGAGCTGCTGCCTTGCCGCTGAATGACGTGTTCCGGTCCAGATGGCTTCTGCTCGGAGGAGATTTTTTTGATCCCGGGGAAACCTTTTATCTTCCTGAGGGAAACACGAATTTCGGCTCAGAGGAATGTACGCTGTTTGTAAGTTTTCCGGGAAACCCGGTCAATCTGATTCAGCAATATTATCTGGATCTGATCACGTACGCCGCTGATGAGACAGTCATTGTGAACCCGTATCTGATTGACCAGGCCTTCTGGGACCGGCTGAACGAGCTCGGACCGGAGTGCTCCTGCCATCTTGCGATCTGCAATCCGCTGGAAGTCAATGATCATCCCACCAACCGTGCGGCTGTGCGCAGCAATATGTTTGTGCCTTTTTGCAACGGGGTGTCTTTTTATGACTACAGTGCCACAGAACGCTTTTCCCATTGGAAAATCACCTATGACCACAGATCACACGCGGTCTTCCACGGCTCGTATAATATCAATGAAAGAAGCGCCTGCCACGATTTTGAGCTGGGTCTTCTAGTGAAGGGGGAGGCCTTTGCTGCAAAAGTAAAAGCTATGATCGATTATGACCTCGGTGTATCACGCAAGATCACTGACAAGAAGGAATTCTTCAAGCACCCGTGGATGCACCCCAGTACTTATGTGAATAAAGCAACCCGGAATTATACCTGATCGCGCAGCCATGCAGATGTCATGTATAATATGCAGTAAATCCTAGCAAATGGAGCCATTGCAATGAATATCAAAATACAGAAGACTGGTCTGAAGAAGGACGAGGTTTATTTTGAGGCGGATGCCGGAGAGGGTAGGGGGATCTGGTGCGGGACTCCGGTGAAACCGGGTGACATGGCTGTGGTGGAATTCGAACTTCCGGAACTGCTTATGCGCTGGGTGGACATCGTTCCGGCAGAGGGAGGAGAGCAAGGCATCCGTCTGGAAGGCGATGTGGTGGTACTCACCGGTGTGCTGGACAATATCGAGGAGGACGGGACCGGCTGCCTGAAGCTGGATGGGGATCTGGTGATGTTCGAAAGCCTCGGCGAGCCGATGGCGCTGGGCAGCCTGGTGGAGGTTAGAACGCGGGAGATTCGCTTGTATCCGTTCTTTCTGTGAATATGGATTATCAAATTCTCCCATCGGCATAGCCACTCTTGGCTAAATAGGCTAAGATAAATAATAAACAAGAAGTAAGCTATGAGGAGCAGAGGTTCAATGAACAGCGAAATTCAGCAATTCAAGACGGAATTTTTTAAGGCGCTGGCTCATCCGATGCGGATTCGTATTCTGGAGCTGCTAAGCGAAGGCGAGAAGAACGTCAACGAGCTCCAGGCCATTCTAGGGTCCGAAGGATCAGCCGTATCCCAGCAGCTTGCCGTGCTCCGCGCCAAGAATGTGGTAGCCAGTGTAAAAGAAGGTACAACGGTGATTTACTCCCTCCGTGATCCTTTGATCAAAGACCTTCTGGCCGTAGCCAAACAAATATTCGATAATCATTTGGTGAATGCGATCTCCCTCCTGGAAGGGATCCGCAGCGAATAACCCATAGGTCTCCTGGGCGGATTTCCCGTTGACAAGAGAGGCATGCAGGAGTAATGTTGCTCTTATATTCAAATAATCAGATATTTAGAGAAAAGAAGGTTATAGGATGACTGGGTGGGGCCGTTTTAAAGGCTATACTATTGCTTCGCTGCGTAAGGATCTCCTTTCAGGGGTTATTGTTGGTGTCATTGCTATCCCTCTGGGGATGGCATTTGCTATTGCCTCGGGTGTAAAGCCAGAGTACGGAATCTATACAACTATTGTGGCAGGGATTTTAATCTCTTTGTTCGGTGGTTCAAAGTTTCAGATCGGCGGGCCTACGGGTGCGTTTATTCCTATTTTATTCGCCATTGCCATGCAGTATGGCTATGAGAACCTGCTGCTTGCCGGAATGATGGCCGGAGTCATACTTGTCCTCATGGGCCTGTTGCGGCTGGGGGTACTGATCAAGTTCATCCCCAAGCCTGTAACGATCGGATTCACTGCAGGAATCGCCGTCATTATCTTCACGGGTCAGATCGCGAGCTTCCTGGGTCTGAAGGATATGAAGCGGCATGAGAGCTTTGTGGACAACATGAAGGAGATCGGCCTGCATATTTCCACGATTAATCTGTACAGTATTCTTACGGCGGCCATTTGTCTGGCTGTGCTTGTGCTGGGCATGCGGTTTGCGCCCAAAGTGCCAGGGGCACTGGTCGGACTGCTCTGTGCAACTATCATAGCTGCGCTGTTCTTAAGCGGCAAAGTGACTACAATCGGCTCTGCTTACGGGGACATACCGAATACGCTGCCGAGCTTCCACTTCCCGGTCATAACCTGGGAGCGGATTAGGCTTCTGCTTCGTCCGGCCTTTGTCATCGCCATGCTCGGCGCTATTGAGTCTCTGTTGTCCGCCGTGGTGGCAGACGGCATGTCGGGTAGCCGCCACAACAGCAACCGCGAACTGATAGGGCAAGGGGTTGCCAATATTGCCGCCCCTCTATTCGGCGGGATTCCGGCTACCGGCGCGATTGCCCGGACTGCTACCAATATCAAGAGCGGCGCCGCTTCCCCCTTGTCAGGTGTGATCCATGGTGTGGTGGTATTTCTCATTCTGCTGCTGTTTGCTCCCTATGCATCGAGTATTCCGCTGGCCGCGATGGCACCGATCCTGATGGTCGTTGCCTGGAATATGAGCGAACGCAAAGAATTCCTTCATCTGCTTAAGCTGAAGACCGGAGACTCGCTGGTGTTGTTCATTACATTTCTGTTGACCGTCTTTGCCGACTTGACCGTCGCGGTTGAGGTTGGACTGGTGCTGGCTGTGGTCTTGTTCGTCAAACGGATGGGCGAGGTCCATCTGGTGTCCAAGGTACTGCCTGACCCGGACTCCGTGAAGGTCGGAGCACATATGGTCACGGACAGCCACGATTGTCCGCAGATCGGTATTTATAATGTGGAAGGGCCGCTGTTCTTCGGAGCAGCTTACCGGTTCGAGAATACGATGCCGGGCTTCGGACCCGATAAGCCAAAAGTGATTCTGCTGAGGATGGGCAAAGTGCCGTTCATTGACACCACAGGTGAAGCCAATCTTGCTGAACTGGTGAAGGAACTGCACGAGGATGGCGGCTGCCTGATGATCTCAGGCATTCAATCTCAGCCGCTGGAGCTGCTTAAGAAGACCGGTCTGTATGACAGAATCGGAGCCACGCAGTTCTATGAGCATACCGGAGAGGCAATCAATGATGCCCTTAAGGTCATTAATTATAATAAATGTCTGGGCTGCCGGCATGCTGCATTCCGGGAATGCGCCGCTTTTGCCGGACTGGACGAAGCTACTGGGCGCAGTGCCTTCAAAGGGCGCGTGCCAGCTGTAGCGCGCAAATTGAGCGGTGAATTGTAGCCCGCTTCTGCAACATTCATAAGCCAGCATAAATAGCGCTTCTCCGGTCATTTGGAGAAGCGCTATTTATGTTTAGTGCTGCCTTTGAATGCGCCCACCGCCTAGATTTGTACAATACCTAGAAATATTTGTACAATTACAGATAGACGGTTAGCGAATTTCATACGGATAAGGAGATTACCCGCTCATGAAGGAATTGAATTATATCAAGGTGTTTCTGCTTTTGGCAGGACTGTCCCTTGCCACCCTGGCGGTCTACGGCGTAGTATCGCAGCGTACAGATACCTTCTACAAGTTTCTAATCTGGAATTTGTTTCTGGCTTGGCTTCCATTCGTGTTCTCTATGGCAGCACATGAGCTGGACAAAAGGAAAATCGGCGGATTGCTGGTGCTTCCGCTCGGCATTGCCTGGCTGCTGTTTTTTCCGAACGCGCCATATATCATGACGGATCTGGTGCATTTGACGATCCGCAAGAATTTGTATTTCATCGGTGGGACGATCCAGAGCCGCTACTGGTATGATCTGATTACACTGCTTCTGTTCACTTGGAGCGGCTGGCTGACCGGTTTCTTCTCTCTGTACCAATTCCAGGCCGTGATTTACCGGAAAAGCAATCTGCTGCTTTCCTGGGTTTTTGTGGTGTTTGCCTGTGCGCTTGGTGGTTATGGCGTCCTGCTTGGACGGGTGTATCGTCTGAACAGCTGGGATGTGCTCACTGATCGGCATCAGCTATACCAGCTTGTTGTCGATAGCCTTAACAGGCAGTCGGTCTTTTTCAGCTTGTTCATTGCCTGTGTGCTGCTGGCTATTTATGCAACAATGTATTGCCTGCTGAATGTGCTGGGCAAAGGAAGTGACCGGCCTTATTCCAATGGCGGCAGAAGATCATCCTCAGACTTCGGGTGATACTGGTAACGCTGAAGGTCGATCAATCCCTTTGCATCAAAAATAATGCCTTCTCCCTGCAAATATAGCCGCTGCAGAGAGCCTGACTCGTCATCAGTCAGGGCGATTTCCCCTTTGACATTGACTACTCTGTGCCAGGGAAGCTTATACTTGCGGCTCATGGAATGAAGGATGCGGACGACCTGTCTGGCCCCTCTCGGGCTGCCGGCAGCCCTTGCGATCCCCCCGTAGGTCATAACATACCCTTCGGGAATGGAGCGGATAACGGTAATAACCTTTTGTGTGAATGGTGTCATGCAGGAACTCCTTTTTGTACAAACGGTAGAGTGGATTCACTTAAATTATAGCAGAACAATGAGGCCCGTGATGCTCCTAAAGAGCATTGCGGGTTTTGTTGTAAAGCTAAGAGGTCTATTTCCTGGACAGTATAATTATGGCGAATAGGAGAACCAAAGTCGGGGGATAATCTGATCAAAACAATTGTGACAGGAGTGACTGCTGTGAGGAATACAGACGCTGCCCTGGGAAATAGACAGGCTGCCTCCAAAATAGACTCCAACCAGCCGCTTAGTCCCTCGCTGGACAGCAATGTGGCTCTGTTCCGGCAGGTATTCAACAATGATGGGACGCTTCGGGTACGGGTTATCGAGAATAATCATGGAGCTCCTGTGAGGTGCGGACTGATCTATCTAGATGGAATGACCGACAGGGATCTAATACAGAATGGGATTACGAAGCCTGTAATGGCTTATCCGTTCAAGGAAGAAGACCATGGGAATCCGGCTGAGCTGATCGAGAAAATCCGCACGGAGATTATTAATATCAGTGACATTATGGTTTCTACGGAGCTAGATGAACTAACTGGAGCTGTTGTCGGAGGCAAAACAGTATTTCTTCTGGACGGGTATACCGGTGCGCTGATTATTAATGCCCAAGGCTGGCAGACACGTGCAATAGAAGAGCCTTTGACAGAAAAGGCGGTTCGGGGTCCAAGAGAAGGCTTCACAGAGTCGCTGATTGTTAATTTAACTCTAATTCGCCGGAGAGTCCAGAATTCGGATCTGAAGTTTGTTTTTAGTCACATCGGGACAAGGTCCAAGACACAGATTTGCATCTGCTATATGGAGAGCCTGGCTTCCCCGGATATTCTGGAGGAACTGCAGGGAAGGCTTGCTAGGGTAGAAATTGACCATGTCCTGGATACTGGTTATCTAGCTGAACTGATTCGTGACGAGCCCTATTCTCCATTCGAGACGATGGGCAGCACAGAACGACCGGATGCGGTTGTGAGCAAGATTATGGAGGGCCGTATTGCCGTGCTGATTGAAGGCAGCCCCTTTGCCTTGACGCTGCCCTATGTTTTTGTGGAGAATTTCCAGGCCAGTGAGGACTATTACATCAATTATTATTTTGCCTCCTTCAACCGGTTATTAAGGGTCGTGGGAGCTTTCATGTCCATCAGTATTCCGGCAGTATATGTCGCTCTGGTTACCTATGCACAGGAAATGGTTCCCACCCTGCTTTTGCTCAGCATTGCTGCTGCCAGACTGTCCGTTCCTTTTCCTACGATTATCGAAGCCTTTATAATGCTGACAATATTTGAAATTCTGCGTGAGGCAGGCGCCAGAATTCCAACCGCTATTGGCCAGGCGGTAAGCATTGTGGGGGCGCTGGTGCTGGGGCAAGCGGCTGTTGATGCACGGATTGTGAGTGCGCCCATGGTGATTGTGGTAGGTCTTACCGGAATTACGACCTTGCTCAACCCCAGGCTTACCGGACCCCTGATTATCGTGCGTCTGATTCTATTGATAGCAGCATTCTTCCTTGGAATCTATGGGTACTTCTTTGGACTGCTGGGCCTGGTAATTCATCTGATGAGTCTCCGCTCTTTCGGCGTTCCCTATATGTTGGGTGTGGGATCCATCCGTCCGCAGGATATCAAAGATACTGCGATCCGCGTGCCTTGGTGGGATATGTACCTTCGGCCAGCAGTAATTGGCGTGCGCAATAGGAAGCGGAAGGCACCCCGGAAGAAGCCGGGTAGCCGATGAGAACAGCCCGTGGATTGCTGTCGCTGCTGCTCTGTGTATTCCTGGTGCTGTGCCTTAGCGGCTGTTGGAATTATACCGAGGTCGATGATATGTCCATTGTGGCGGGAGTAGCCATCGACAAGGATGCTGCTAACGGTAAAATCCAGCTGACGGCGGAGATGGTGAACATTAAAGGAGGGCTGGACCAGAATCAGGCCGGATTCAAAATGCTCACTCTTACGGGAAATACGATGTTTGAAATTGTACGCAATATGATATCCATAACCGGTAAAAAGCTGTTTTGGAGCCATGCCAAGGCGATTATTTACAGCGAAGAAGTTGCCCGTGAGGGGCTAATCAAGACCATGGATTGGTACAGCAGGGACACCGAAACAAGATCTGATGTGTTCATCTTTGTGTCCACTGAGCCAACCGCTCGGGAGATCCTGAACCTGAACAATACCACAAAAGCGATTATGTCATTTGAACTGGCGCAAATGATGCGTGATGAGAAGTTCACCAGCACTGCGCCAACCGTAGAAATATGGGATTTCATCGACAAAATGGAAACCTCGGGAAATCACGCGGTGGCACCATTGGTCCGCGTTCATGAGCAGAACGGACAGAAGAATGGGCGTGTTGACGGGTGTGCTATTTTTTCAAAGGACAAAATGATCGGCAAGCTGAATGGGAAAGAGACCAAGCATATGCTGTTTGCCAAAGACGGTATTAAGGGGGGTGTACTTGCAGTGAATGATATACACGGGGTTCCCACCTACTCTTTGGAGATATTATCGAGCAGAACAAAGGTGGTGCCAAAGCTGGAGAACGGTAAACTGACCCTACAGGTCCGAACGCTCACACGTACCGGCCTCGATGAGGTCATGACTACAGAAGGCCTCTCAGGCAGCGGTGGCATTAGTAGCATTGAAGAGCGTGCGGGTAGGGACCTTCAGCAGAACATCGAGTCCGTCATACGAAAAGTGCAGCAGGAGTACCATGCCGATATTTTTGGGTACGGGGAAATTATTCATGAACATCTTCCAAAGGTCTGGACCAAGCTTCGTGACCAATGGGATAACGAATTCGCAAAACTGGATATTTCAGTAGAATCCAAGGTGAGGATAGAGAACAGTGCCAAAACTTCGCGTTCTATTAAGCTGGGAGATTAACCAATATGATTATATACTTGCTGCTCATCTATGCCATTGTCGTGGTAACCGACTCTTACGCTCTCTGGAAGCAAGGGATGAAACGGTACTTCTATGTATGCTCGGTACTGTGCCTGGTGTCATTCTCTCTGGCCTTTGCCCTGTCCATGCATTGGGACCTCCCCAGCCCTTCCCCTCCGATTGTTAATATGATAAAGAAATTATTTTAGGATCAGACTTTATAAGGGGGAGGAAAGATGGGCAAGGAAATCATACCGGCAGGACAGTCTATAAGTATAGCGGTCCTATTTATTATCGGTAGTTCTCTTTTTATGGGGGCTTCAGGGCAGTCCGGCAACAGCAGCTGGATCGCAATAATTCTTGCCCTTCTGTTGGCCGTTCCACTCATGCTTATCTATGCGCGGCTGCATGTTTTATTTCCCGGCAAGGATCTGTTCGACATGCTGATTTGTGTATTCGGAGCAGTAACCGGAAGAATATTCTCCTGTTTGTATATCTGGTATGCGCTGCATCTGGGGGTGCTGGTGTTGCGGAATTTCGGGGAGTTCTGTAAGTCCGTGGCCCTGACTTCAACCCCGATGCTGGTCCCCATGCTCATCATTGGACTGCTGTGTGTGTGGGTTGTAAAAGAGGGGATAGAGGTGGTGGGGAGAAGTGCCAAATTCCTGATGTTATTTTCCTTCATGGTGATTATTGTGGTGCAGTTGCTCTCCATTCCCAAATTTCATTTTCATCATCTATTTCCAGTATTGGATAGTGGTTGGAAGTCTGTATTTTCTGATACGCTGGGTACCTTCACCTTTCCGTTTGCCGAAATTGTGGTGTTCCTGGGGGCCTTTCATGCATTGCCTCCAAAGGGTTCTGCGGTAAGGATTCTGCTCAGCGGCACGTTGATTGCCGGGGTTATTATTCTGCTCATCACGATTCGTAATCTGCTCGTATTGGGCCCGGATATCTTATCCAGCCTATACTTCCCCTCGTATGTGGCGGTTAGCAGAATCAATATTGGTGATTTCCTGACCCGGATTGAAGGTTCATCAGCTATTGTTTTTGTCACTACGCTGTTTGTGAAGGTGAGCCTGTGTCTGTATACCGCCTGCAATGGGGTGGCTAAGCTGTTCAAGCTGAGCAGCTACCGTTCGGTAGTGCTTCAAATGGGGCTGATCATGGTCTATATGGCAGATTTTATCTATAAGGATATTATGCAAATGGATTATTTTGCCCACCATATCTACAAGATTTATGCCCTGCCGTTCCAGGTGTTCATTCCAGTGATCTTATGGATTACTGCTGAAATCCTGGCCCGGCGAAAAAGCCGTAAGCAGAAAGCCGCTTAGTAGTAAGGAAAGGTCCGGCTATTGTGCTCCCTGTGCTTGTGCCAGGGCTTATTTATATTTCCATCCCCCGGAGAAGATAGCTATAATGGGAGGCAGAGAGCTAAATTTCTGGCGTAGGAGGAAGTACAGGTGAGTGTATCCAGTATCGTCATGCCCTCCCATTGGGGCAGAGAAGTCAGACATAAATATATTTCACAGGAATCGAAGTCGCTTGCGGTAATATTTCCGGGCAGGAACTACTCCGCTGAACGTTCGCTGCTGGATTATGCTGCCAAGCTGGCCCGGGAATATGGCTGTGATATCCTGCTGCTTGAATATGGCTATCAGAGTGCACGGGCAGAACTTAAACGTGAGGAAATCGATATCGTTACCGGGGAGTGCAAAGCGGCCCTGGCTTCACTTCCAGACTATGAACAGCTGCTCTTCATCAGCAAAAGCATGGGGTGTGTCATTGCCGGAAGCGTGGCGTCAGAGATGAACCTTCAGCAGAACACTTCGCATTTATATATAACACCAGTTGCAGACTCGATCCCGCTGCTGAAACAGAGCCGGGGCAGTATTATCTACGGTGGCAGCGACCCCTTATTCACCGAGGAGCATGCTGCAGGGCTTAGCGGACAGAAGAATCTTCGGGTGTACCGGATTGACGATGCCAATCATGCGCTCGAAGTAGGGAGTGTCAACGAATCGCTGGCGGTGCTGCTTGTCATTATTAATTTCTATCACGAGTTTTTCCGAGATGCGCTCACAGATTGAGATCATGAAGACTATGCTAAGGGGATGATTGTGTTGATTCTGGAAGCAGCTATGCTTCAGGTAAAGCCGGGACTCACCAGCCAGTTCGAACAGAGCTTCAAGGCGGCGTCCGCACTGATTGCTTCGATAGAAGGGTATTTGGGTCATGAGCTGCAGCGCTGTCTGGAGGATGATCATAAATATCTGCTGCTCGTGAAATGGCGCAATCTTGAGGATCACACCATCGGATTCAGGGAGTCTAGCCAATATCAGGAGTGGAAAGCACTGCTCCATCATTATTACAGCCCCTTCCCGGTAGTGGAGCATTTCAATACGGTTAATCTGGAGTAGCTTGGAGGAAACAGCATGCAGGGAAAGCAGATTGGGGAAGGAAGAACCGCAGAGGTCCTCGAACATGAAGCAGGGAGGATTCTGAAGCTCTATCATGAGGATTTTCCTGCTTGGCATGCGGAGCACGAATATGTGTTCAGTAAATATGTCTATGAGCATAACGTTCCTACCCCGCAGCCTATGGAGATTGCCGCCTTCGAGGGGCGCATGGGTATTGTGTTTCAACAAATTGAAGGACGATCCATGCTTAGGCTGATCGGTGAGAAGCCGTGGAAGCTCCCCAGGTATGCAAGGCAAATGGCTGAACTCCATCATAATTTGCATAAGCTCCAGGGTGCAGAGGCCTTCGGGAATCAGAAGGAGAACCTGAAGGGCAGTATTATCTCTGCACCCATGCTCGCACTGGAAGAGAAATCGGCCATATTGGCCAAGCTGGAGCGGCTGCCGGAGGGAGACCGGCTCCTGCACGGGGATTTCCATCCGGACAATGTGCTGCTGGATGGGCAGCCGTGGATTATCGACTGGATGACCGGGGGTTCCGGCCATCCGGCCGGGGATGCGGCCAGGTCTGTGATTATTCTCAGTATGGGGGCCCTGCCGCCGGGAGCGTCACTCACCACCAGATTCATTACTGCCTTTATAAGACAGAGGCTCACGAAAGGGTATATCAGGGAATATCTCAGATTATCGGGACTTACTTACGCCGAAGTGAATGCATGGGTGCTGCCGGTAGCAGCAGCCCGGCTATCGGAAGGCGTTCCGCTGGCGGAGAAAGAGCAGCTAGCCCGTGAAATCCGCAGACGTCTAAGATCTAATTCCCCCGTTAGGGACAATCATCAGGAACATTAAGGAAAGAAGGTGTGCTGTGAATACATATATTGCACTTTTGCGCGGCATTAATGTAGGCGGCAACAAAATCATCAAAATGCAGGCTTTGAAAGCAATGTTTGAGTCGCTTGGATATGAACGGGTGCGGACCTATATCCAGAGTGGAAATGTTGTTTTTGAAAGCGGGGATTCGACTGGCGCCAAGCTTGAGGCTGTGATCGGTGCAGCGATCCAGGATACCTTTGGGTTCGAGGTTTCCGTGATTATCCGTACACTTGCGGAATTGGAGGCGGCTATAGCTGCTAACCCTTTTCAGAACCTGTCACAAGAGGATTATAAACGGCTGTATGTTACTTTCCTCCGTGAGGCTCCCTCGGAGGAGGCGCTGGACAAGCTAATCCCCTATGCAGATGGCGCGGATAAGCTGCGCGTCGCCGGCAAAGAGATGTACACTCTCTATGAAGTAAGTGTCAGTCAATCTCCACTGTTCAAGGTTCCGTTCGACAAATGGCTTGGCACAACTATCACCGCACGGAATTGGAATACGGTGAATAAGTTGGCGGCAATCGGGCGGGGTGAATAGCAGGACGGATGGCATACTTGTACGTTGAAACAGAACGATTGTAATTTTGCTTCAACGTACACCGGCTGCCTTTACCCTTCAAACAATGCCTTATGCTTATTGAAAAATTGATAGAAAAATTGCACATTGTCCAGCTCGTACCATTCTGTTGTTTGAAGAGGCGACGCATCCAGATTATAAATTTTTGCATGCAGCGTGCCTAGAACAAATGGAGAATGAGTGGCAATAATAAATTGACTGTCGAAATACCTTGCCAGCTCGTTGATTTGCTCTGCCATTCTGATTTGATTAGCAGGAGAAAGTGACGTTTCCGGCTCGTCCAATAAATATAATTGCCCAGGCAGCAGATGTTCCTCAAAAAACTGCATGGACGTTTCCCCATTGGAGTATTTTTCCTGAGAAAATTGAATGTCCTCCAGCTTTTTCTTAAACGCATAAGTAGCTTCATATTCTGCCGCCTGAGCCTCGCTCATCCCCTTGTTCATTTGCTCCTTTATGATTCCCTCACGCAGCACAGAGGATTGCTGGATCTTCTTGATCTCATATAAAATGTCCTCAGACTTCATATACCGGCTTCCTATTGGCAACTGCCAGATTTCACGTTCTTGCTCATTCTGTCCAAACTGATAGCTGCTACTATCAAGGAAACGCTGAACATAAGGACTATGCCCATAGCTTGTCATTCTTTCCGCCCCAGGGATGCCCAGCTTGCTCCGAAATTACATTGAGTAAAGTGGATTTTCCGCTACCGTTATTGCCATACAACACCGTAATCCGATCAAACAAAAGCACCTCTCCGGCCAAATGCTTAAATACATGATCAGGATATATGTTGGGATTTCGATCCGTATAATCAGAAAGCTTAAAGCTTCTTAAATAGATCATTGCCGTGCTCCTTTATCTAATCTTATCGTTTGAATGTTATTTTACCAGATAAATACAATAAGTTCCTGGGTGCAGACATATTTCTCTTCCTTCCAATTACTAATCATTAATATTGTAAGCATGAATTCATACCCCACGTTGTGGGGCTATTTCCCGTTCCGTTTCCCGTTCCGGCATTCAGCAAACATTCAGCCTGATTTCATTATCAGTTAAGGTAGGGATGCCATAATACACCTAAGCAAGCTGTACCGGGGGAGAGCAGTGCCGGAATAGTGTATCGATCGATGGGAGTGGAGAGAAATGAAATGGATAAAAAAAATGGGTTCCGATGTCGTTCTGCTGGGTATTCTGCTCCTTGCGGCTTTTTTATACGGCTATGGTATCTGGAATGACCAATACGCAAATACGTACTATACCACAGCAGTGGGAAGCATGCTTCAGAGCTTCCACAACTTTTTCTTCGCCTCGCTGGACTCGGCGGGCTCGGTAACGGTCGATAAGCCGCCTGTGACGTTCTGGATTCAGACGCTCAGCGCGCTGATCTTCGGACTGCACGGCTGGAGTGTGATCCTGCCGCAGGTGCTGTGCGGAGTAGGTTCTGTCCTGCTGGTATATCTGCTGGTGAAACCAACCTTTGGCCTTACAGCAGCGCGGCTCGCGGCTCTGGCAATGGCTACTACACCTGTAGCTGCTGCTGTCAGCAGAACGAATAATATTGACGCCATGCTGGTGTTCACACTTTTGCTGGCGGCATGGTTTCTCTTCAAGGGTACCAAGCACAATAAATGGAGCAGTCTCCTCGCAGCATTTGCCGTGATTGGTGTAGGTTTCAACGAAAAAATGCTGCAGGCGTACATGGTGCTACCGGCATTCTACCTCTTCTATGTGCTGGCAGCGAAAGGGAATTGGAAGAAAAAAACCGGAGTGCTGGCAGCCTGCACCGCAGTACTACTGGTGGTTTCGCTATCGTGGGCGGTTATCGTGGATTCGATCCCGGCTAGCAAAAGGCCTTATATGGGCAGCAGCGGGACGAACTCTGTGCTGAATCTGGCTTTTGGCTATAACGGGGTGTCACGCTTGACCGGTGACCGCAGTACCGGAGGCAGCGGCGGCGGATTTCCTGGCGGCGGCGGAATGTTCGGCGGCGAAATGCCGTCCTGGAATGGCGGAGAGATGCCGGGCATTAACGGATCCGGTGCCCAGGACGGTCAAAGAAGGTTGAACGGAACAGACGGGCAGGCTCAGGGACAGCCACCGGGCGGCACAAGAGGCGAACAGGTAACAGGAGGTCCGGATGGCCGCGGCCAGGCCGCAGATGACGGCGGCTCACCGGGACAGGCGCCAGGCGGAAGAATGGACGGTAGAGGCCAGTTTGACTTCGGGCAAGGCGGCCGCGGCGGGATGAACGGCGGAGCAGGCGGAATGTTCAACACAGGTACTGCCGGTCCGCTCCGTTTGTTCCAATCAGCATTGTCCGGTCAGGCCAGCTGGCTGCTTCCGTTCCTGTTGTTCGGCTGCATCGGAATCTTTGCCAGCCTGCGCAGACGGAACTTCACATGGCGGCATAAAGAAGCCTTATTCTGGCTTGCCTGGCTGGTGCCGGCTATGGGATTCTTCAGTATTGCCGGATTTTTCCATCAATATTACCTGATTATGATGGCTCCGCCGATTGCGGCACTGGCCGGCGCAGGCTGGCTGCAGTTGTGGAGCTATTACAAGGAACGTTCCACCTGGCTGTCCTGGTTGCTCCCGGCGGCAACGCTCGTCACAGCAATCTTCCAATGGTACATCATTCATCCTTATGACGATACGATTGGAAGCGGCTGGTCTATAGGCGTACTGGCTGGAGGGATTGCTGTTACTGTGCTGCTGCTCGTACTGCGGGTATTGAAAGGGCAGAAAAAGTCATTCGTACATGGGGCAGCGGTGCTTGGTTTGCTGGTGCTGCTGGTCGGACCCGTCTACTGGGCATTGACACCTATCACTTACGGCTCAAACAGCATGACCCCGGCGGCTGGACCGGACAGCAGCAGCGGTTTTGGCGGCATGGGTGGTATGGGAGAAATGGGAGGAATGGGCGGCAGAAACGGTACAGCGGGAGTCAACAACAATCTGCTGACCTATTTGAAAGAGCATAACACCGGTGAGAAATATCTGTTCGCAGCAATGGATTACGGAACGGCTGGCCCTTATATTATCGATAACCATGAGTCAGTCGTCATTCTGAACGGATTCAACAACTCGGATGTGCCTTACACTACCGATACCCTGAAGGCGCTCGTGGCGAGCGGTAAAGTGAAATACTTCCTTGTCACTACCGGAGGCATGGGCGGCGGCCGCGGGGGTAACTCCGAAATTAACACCTGGATCACTGAGAACGGGACTGTAGTTCCAACAGCAGATTGGCAGGGAACCGAGACAGGCGTTAATGGCGGAACCTTATATGAGGTGAGTGTTAAGTAGGATATCAATACCAATTAAGGAGGAGCTGCTCATGAGTACGCACGTGCGCTATTCCATAATCATACCGATGTACAACGAAGAGGCGGTCATTCAGGAAACCTACCGGCGGATCAAAAAGGTAATGGGAACGACAGGAGAGGTCTACGAGCTGCTGTTCGTCAATGACGGAAGCACGGACAACTGTGCGCAGATGATTGAGGAATACAGCTATTGGGATGAGAGCGTGAAGCTGATTGATCTCTCCCGTAATTTTGGTCATCAGATTGCCATTACCGCGGGTATGGATTATGCACTGGGAGACGCAGTAGTCATCATTGACGCTGATCTGCAGGACCCGCCGGAGCTGATTCTGGATATGATCCGGGAATGGAAAAACGGCTATGAGGTGGTATATGCCAAACGGGTTAAGCGGAACGGCGAGTCTCTATTTAAAAAGTGGACGGCAAGCCTCTTTTACCGGGTGCTGCGTTATTCTACAGACATCTCTATCCCGGTGGACACTGGTGATTTCCGGCTGATCGACCGCAAGGTGTGCGAGGAACTGAAACGGCTGCCGGAGAAAAACCGTTTTGTCCGCGGCCTGGTCAGCTGGGTAGGCTTCCGCCAGAAGGCTATCGAATATGAGCGTGATGAACGGCTGGCCGGTGAAACCAAATACCCGCTGAAGCGGATGATTAAGTTGTCACTGGACGGGATCACCTCTTTTTCCTACAAACCGCTGAAGCTGGCGGGTTATCTGGGAGGGCTGCTGTCCGCAGCCGGATTTATATATCTTATGTATGTGCTGTACCTGGCGCTGTTTACGGACGCAGCCGTTAAGGGCTGGGCATCGATGATCGGCATTACCTTGACGTTCAACGGATTTGTACTAATTATGCTGGGTATCCTGGGCGAGTATGTCGGCCGGATCTATGATGAAACGAAGAGACGCCCGCTATACATCGTCCAGGAATTCTACAGCGGCAAGCAGCAGCAGAGTACACGGGAGCAGAGGGTAGCACAGCTTCATAAATAAAAGGCAAGGGAGTGGGTCCCACGTGAAAATCCGCAAAGCGGTTATACCCGCAGCAGGTCTGGGCACACGGTTTCTGCCGGCTACCAAGGCCCAGCCCAAGGAAATGCTGCCCATTGTAGACAAACCGGCGATTCAATATATTGTTGAGGAAGCGGTGCGCTCCGGCATTGAGAGTATCATTATCGTGACTGGCCGCAATAAGAAGTCCATTGAGGATCATTTTGACAAGTCGGTAGAACTGGAGCAGACTCTCCTGGAAAAAGGCAAGCTGGACCTGCTTCGCGATGTGCAGGCGATCAGCGGGCTTGCCAGCATTCATTACATCCGGCAAAAAGAGCCGCTTGGCCTGGGGCATGCCATTCTGTGTGCAGAACAATTCATCGGCGGTGAGCCGTTCGCTGTGCTACTGGGTGATGACATTATGGTCTCCGATCCCCCTGCACTGTCACAGATGATGAAGCTGTACGAGCAGTCCGAGCAGACTGTTGTAGGTGTTCAGCCGGTACCGGCATCTGAGGTGAACAAGTACGGAATCATTGCTTCCGGCGGTGCTGTCAGGGGTGTGCATGTAGTAAAGGGTCTGGTGGAAAAGCCTTCGCCGCAAGCTGCGCCTTCGACGAATGCCATTATGGGACGTTACATTCTCCAGCCCTCCATCTTCCCGGTACTAAGCAAGCTGGAGCGCGGAGCCGGGGGCGAATATCAGCTGACGGATGCGCTGCATGAGATATGCCGAGATGAAGGGCTGCTTGCACTGGATCTGCAAGGTACGCGCTATGATATCGGCGACAAATTCGGTTATATTCAGGCTACGCTGGAGATGGGTCTGCAACGGGAAGAGCTGCGCCCGCAGCTTATCCCGTATCTGAAGCAGCTGCTGGGCAGTCTGTGCGAAGGTGCAGAGGCAAACGGCCGGAATCGCTGATAGCAAGGCTTAATCCAGTGAATCAAACACCGATGACCGAAAAGGCCAGCCAGAATGAATCTCTGGCTGGCCTTACACATCTGAAGCTCTTTTGTACGAATAGTAACGTTAAGCTTTCATCAGATCATGATCCACATATCTAGCGCCGTTCAGTTCGCTAATGATATTAATGGCAACCTTCGCACCGTCTCCGGCAGTGATAATGGCATGAACACTTACTCCGGCTACCGTACCTGCTGCCCAAATCCCATCGACATTGGTTTTACCTTCCGCATTTACGGCTACAACGGTCTTGATTCTTGGCTCTGTACCGTCCTTCGTTTCCACACCAGCTTTGGCAGCCAGATCCGTCAGCACACCTGTTGCCAGGATTACATGCTTCGCTTCATAAGTAGCTCCGCTCTCACTCTCAATGACGAAGCCTTCACCGGCTGCAGTAAGATTCACCGCTTGATCTGCCACTAATTCCGCTCCGAATTTTACAGCCTGCTTATGTCCGGTTTCCACGAGCTCGGGCCCGCCAATCTCAGCAATCCCGTAATAATTCTCGTACCAGCCTCTGCGTGTCATCCCTTTATCGTTGTCGATCAACAGCGTTTTTTTGCCCGCCTTGGCGGCGAACAGGGCTGCACTTGCACCGGCAGGGCCGGCCCCAATGATGGCAATTTCGTACATAGTATAACCTCCTAAAAGTTTTGTGAGCCAGTGCCTCTCCGAACCGCTTCGTACAAAACTCGCTTCGGAAGCATAGACTTAAGTTTTGTGAGCCTATGCCTCTCCGAACCGCTTCGTACAAAACTCGCTTCGGAAGCATAGACTTAATTTTTGTGAGCCTATGCCTCTCCAAACCGCTTCATACAAAACTCGCTTCGGAAGCATAGACTTAAGTTTTGTGAGCTTCCCACTTACTATTATAACGTTAATGATTCTTCATTAGCTATTCCGTCAGGCAGGGGAGCGTAACCTTGAAGGCGGTTCCTTCACCGGGGCGGCTCTCCACACAGATATCACCGTGATGTGCGTCTACAATGGATTTGGTTATGGAGAGACCGAGTCCTGAGCCGCCGTATTTACGGGTGCGTGAAGAATCACTTCGGTAGAATCTTTCAAATACATGAGGGATATGCTCTGCCGCAATCCCGGAGCCGTTATCCTTTACAAGGAGGTCGGCTTCAGTGCCACTGGCAATCAGGCCAACATGTATGATTCCCTTGCCGGGATCGGTATGTTGCACAGCATTTTGGAATAGATTAAGAATTACCTGCTTCAGCTTGTCGGGATCATACATGCCGCGGATGCCGTGGGGGATCTCAAAGGTAACCCTGCGGTCCCCGGCAAGCATGAGGAGCTGAGGCTGCATCTCGGTGATCACGTCCCCCAGCATCATGTTTCGGATGTTTAGCTGCGGTGCTCCATCCATGCGGGCCAGGAGAAGCAGATCCTCTACCAGCTTATTGATCCGTTTCGATTCTCCGTGCATGCTGGTCAGCGCACTCATGAGTTGCTCCTTGTTATCAGCAGCTCCCCGCAGCAGTACCTCCAGAAATCCATGGATGGACGTCAGCGGGGTTCTAAGCTCATGGGAGGCATCGGCGGCAAAACGCCGCATCTGCTCTTTGGCTTCACGCTCACTATGAAAGGAAATCTCCAGCCGCTCCAGCATTCCGTTGAATGAGCGGGACAGCTTGTCAATCTCCGTCTGTCCCTGGTTCACGGGGAACCGCTCGTTCAGATTGCCTGCATCGATAATCTGTGCAGTTTCCCCCATGTTGGATAAGGGAACCAGCGTTTTGCGCAGGGCCGGAAGATACAGGAGAAGCCCTCCCAGGAGAGCCGCAAAAGATAAGGCTGCAAAAATCAGCAGCTGCTGCAGGATGACATCCTTAAGCGGCCCTGTGCTTACACTCATCTGCAGTAGCATTCTGGCTTCCTTCGGCTTGCCGAGGTTCATAAAGACAGCCAGCTGCTCGCTGCCGTCCGCTGCGGTAATGAGCTGGTAGTTGCCGGTAGCCTTGTCGGTAGTATGCTTTAGCAGGTTGTTGTATTCCGCATCGGATAATCTCGGAGCAGGGGAAACGGACAGTGTCTCTTCCTGGAAGTCCTTGAATCCTCCGCTTGCACTGTAAATAGCGAGGGTCGTATGCGCATCCAGCAGAAGCGGCCGCCGGCTGGAGGGGTTAGGCATATTACCGGGAGTGATAGGGCTACTGCCTTCAGGGATTCCGTTGCCGCCAATCGTGCCGTCTACAAGCGGCAGCCTAGGCGTTGCCGTACCAGTACTTCCATTTCCTTGTTCTCCACTGCTTGTTATGGCTGCCTTCTCGCTATTGTTATTGAAGGCCAGTGAGTTGAAAAAAATCTCACGCGGTACGGAGCGGATCTGGGTCTGCATGGATTCCGCGCGGTTGGTGTAGATAAAATCACGCATGAGTACATACTGGAGTACACCGATTAAGAGCAGCAGGCCGGAGAGAATCAGCAGTGAGATGATCAGCAGCTGCTTACGCAAGGAGCGCGGCGCGGGGAGCCTGCCGAACAGGCCTTTGGCACGGCCAATCATACCAGGTCCACCCGGTATCCTGCACCCCGGAGCGTTCGGATGATCCGGTGTTCTTTATCTCCCAGCTTCTCACGGAGGGAACGGATGTAGACCTCTACAATATTTTCTTCGCCGCCGAAGTCATAGCCCCATACCTTGTCCAGAATCATAGGCTTACTCAGCACAAGCCCATGATTGATGACCAGGTATTGTAACAGCTCATATTCGGTAGGAGATAACTCCAGCACCTCGTCCTTGTGGCGGATTTCCTTACGCCGGCCGTCAATCCGGAACGGTCCGCAGCGCACCTCGCCGAGCAGTCCAGGGAACTGGTTGCGCAGGCGCGCCTGAATCCGGGCCAGCAGTTCTTCGAAGCTGAATGGCTTGACCATATAGTCGTCAGCTCCAATGGACAGACCCTTAACCCGGTCATCCACTTCATCCTTGGCCGTAAGCATAATCACGGCAAGTTCTGATTCTTCCGAACGGAGGTAGCGGCAGAGCTCGAATCCGTCCATCCCAGGCATCATCACATCCAGAATGGCCACATGGGGCTTAAAGTCCGCAGCAACGGCAATTGCGCTGGCCCCGTCCGGAGCGGTTCTTACTTCAAAACCCTCATTGTTCAGACCCAGCTCCAGGAACTGGAGAATATGAGGCTCGTCATCTACGAGCAGTAATTTTACACCTTGGGCAGCCTTCATATAGGGTTCCTCCACATTGCTATAGTTAGCTCCATTATGACATATCAGGATGAAATTTAGCTGAAGATGGAAACATTAATTAGAACGGATTCGAAAATAGCCTTTCAGGGTTAATCATAATGGTTAATCTAATTATACGGAGATTTTAATGCTATTAATAAGAAATTCAGTCAGAATTTAAAAGTTTTAGAACGGGACGATAAATGGTTTTGACGGCGGCTATAGAACACTTTACAATAAGGATACTACCCGGCCTGAGGCTTCCTCTCGGGTTCGGAAATAAGTCCCAATTCTATGGGTTTCCCCCCGTTTCTGACCTTATCACTTTCCTGTCATGCAAGTCTCTTTCGCTACGCTACTTTCTGAAATTTCTATTTCTACACTGGGTTAAATCTACGCTGCACTAATCACTATCCAACCTAATTGATCACATGCTTCACTACCCATAAGTCAAGGGAGGCTCATCCATGAAGAAAAAAGAAATGGTAGCTATGCTATTGGCGGGAGGCCAAGGGAAAAGGTTGAAGGGTTTGACCAAATCGCTCGCAAAACCCGCTGTATACTTTGGGGGAACCTACCGGATTATTGATTTTCCCTTGAGCAACTGCTCCAATTCGGGAATTGATACGGTCGGTGTGCTGACGCAGTATGAACCGCTTGTGCTTCATTCATACATCGGAGTAGGCAGCGACTGGGATTTGAACCGCAAGGACGGCGGGGTGTTTGTCTTGCCGCCGCATGAACGGGAGAACGGAAGCAGCTGGTACCGTGGCACAGCAGACGCCATTTACCGCAATCTGAAGTTTGTGGATCAGTTCGATCCGGAGCATGTGCTGATTCTGTCGGGTGACCATATCTACAAGATGGACTATCATGCGATGCTGCAGTATCACAAAGCCAGAAATGCCGACTGCACCATATCGGTGATCGATGTGCCGCTGGAGGAAGCCAGCCGGTTTGGCATACTGAATACGGATGAAGATCTTAAAATTTATGAATTTGACGAGAAGCCGGCCAAGCCGAAGAGTACACTGGCTTCTATGGGTGTCTATATTTTCAAATGGGAGGTGCTCCGCAAGCATCTCCTGGAGGACGGAGAGAACGCCAGCTCGTCCCATGACTTTGGCAAGGATATCATTCCGCTTATGCTGGCCGATGGCCAATCCCTCTTTGCTTATCCTTTTGAAGGATACTGGAGAGATGTAGGTACTGTAACCAGTCTATGGGAAGCGAACATGGATTTGCTGAGTGATACACCGCCGCTGAATCTGAACGATCCATACTGGCGCATCTTCACCCGCAACCCCAACCAGCCGGCACAATATGTGGCTCCGGGAGCCAAGGTATCGGGTTGCATCATTAACGAAGGCTGCATTGTCCATGGGGAAGTGAAGCATTCGGTGCTCTTTTACGGCGTGGAGGTAGGGGAAGGCAGTGTGATTACGGACTCTGTCCTCATGCCAAAGGTCAAGATCGGAAAGAATGTAAGGATCCACAAAGCTATCATCAGTGAGAATACGGTCATTGAAGATTACATGGAGATCGGGATCGAGCGTGAGCGGGAGGAAGAAATTCTGCTGATCGACAATCGGAGCAAAAAACGCAAGTCCGTTGCAGCCAAAACCATATAATCAGCAGAGGACAGGGGGATTTCGATGAAAGAACTCATGGGTGTTATCAATCTGGACCATGAACTGGACCAATTAAACGAACTGACCTATTTCCGCTGCGGTGCAGCGGTACCTTTTGCCAGCCGGTACCGGCTGATCGACTTTGTTCTCTCCAACATGATGCGTGCAGAACTGGAGAGTGTGGGGCTGTTTGTCCGCCGCAAATACCGTTCTCTGATGGATCATCTCGGCGACGGCAAGTCGTGGGACATGAACCGCAAGCACGGAGGACTCTTCATTTTGCCGCCTGACTGGAATGATCCGACAGATACTTCTCTGGGAGATTTGCAGCATTATCACAACAATCTCGATTTCTTCAAACGGGCTTCAGCCAAATATATTGTGTTCTCCGGCAGCCAGCATATCAATACCGTGGATCTACAGGATGTATACCAGTATCACCTGGAAAAAGGTGCGGACGTAACGCTGGTCTACAAAAAAATTGACAATCTTCAGCCGGAGCATGATCCCTGCCTGCGGGTTGAACTGGATGAGGACGGCAATGTGACCGAGATTCATCAGGAGAAGGATCATCACAATGTATATCTGGATATTTTCATTATGGAGAAGAGGATGTTCCTGGAGCAGGTGGAATACTGCATAGCTCATGGAGAGAGCTTCTTTTTCCGTGATGCCATTCAGAAAAACCGCCACAAGTTCAAGATCGCCGCTTACGAATATACAGGCTATCATGCGGTAATTAACTCGCTGGAGAGCTATTACAAGAACAGTCTGGATCTGCTGCAGCAGGATAATTATTTTGGACTCTTCAAAGAAAACCCGGTTCAGACGAAAATAAAATATGAAGCGCCTACCCGTTATCTGGACAGCGCGGAGGTCAGTAATTCGCTGATAGCCAATGGCTGCATTATTGCAGGAACCGTGGAGAACAGCGTGATTTTCCGGGGGGTGCAGATCCGTAAAGGGGCGCGCATCGTCAATTCGGTGATTATGCAGAAATGTGTCATCGAGGAGAATGCCGTGATTGAGAATGTCATTATGGATAAAGATGTGCAGCTGAGCAAGGACCGGATACTCGTCGGAGACAGCAAACGTCCATTTGTGATTGCCAAGAGCAGCAAAATTTAACCGTGAGGCGATTTTCTAAAAAAAGCATGTGTCAGGAGGAACCAGCTGTTGTTCAACGATAAAGAGACTTTTAAACAAGTGTTCCGCGAGACACTCATCGGGAAATTGGGCAAGCCGCTGGAGGAAGCATCGAACGCCGACATCTATAATATTCTCGGCAACATGATCCGTGAGAATGCGGGTAAGGATTGGGCGGATACCAACCAGAAGTTCAAAGCCGATAAGGATAAGCAGGTATACTATTTTTCCATGGAGTTTCTAATCGGCAGACTTCTAGGCAATAACCTCCTTAACATGGGTGTGCTTGAGGTTGTACGTGACGGACTGGCGGATCTGGGGATCTCCCTTCGGGATGTGGAAGAGGAGGAAGCGGATGCGGGCCTCGGCAATGGAGGTCTGGGCCGTCTGGCGGCCTGCTTCCTCGATTCACTGGCTTCCCTGCAATATGCTGGGCACGGCTGCGGAATACGATATAAATACGGGCTATTCGAGCAAAAGATCGTTGACGGATATCAGGTGGAGCTGCCAGACTATTGGCTGCAGAATGATAACGTATGGGAAGTGCGGCGGGAAGACAAGCAGGTAGAGGTACGGTTCTGGGGGTATATCGAGACTCGTGAGGAGAACGGTGAACTGGCCTTCGAGCATAAAGATTATGAAGCAGTGCGCGCGGTTCCTTATGATGTACCTGTCATTGGGGCAGACCGCAGGCATGTGAACACACTGCGCAACTGGAGCGCAGAGTCCATCAACCAGCCTTCGCGGATGTTCGGTTCCTTGGCCGGAAGTGATTACCACAAGTTTCTGGAATACAAGCGTTCGGTAGAATCGATCTCGGAGTTCCTGTACCCGGATGACTCGCGGTACGAAGGCAAGCTGCTTCGGTTGAAGCAGCAGTACTTCCTGTGCAGCGCCGGGCTGCAGAGCATTCTGCGGACCTACAGCAAGACCGGGCTTGGCATAGAATCGCTGCCGGACAAGGTGGCCCTGCATATCAATGACACGCATCCTACACTGGTTATCCCGGAGCTGATGCGGATTTTGATGGATGTGCACGGACTCGGCTGGGATGAGGCCTGGAGCATGACTACCCGTATGGTCTCCTACACCAACCACACCATTCTCAGTGAAGCGCTCGAGAAATGGCCGATTGGAATGGTGCGGGAGCTGTTGCCGCGCATCTTCCTCATTATTGAAGAGATCAACGCCCGATTCTGCGGAGAGCTGATGAGCAAATATCCGGGAGATCAGGACCGGATCAATCAAATGGCGATCATTCATGATGACCAGGTTCGTATGGCCCATCTGGCGATCGTAGCGAGCCATAGCGTCAATGGTGTGGCGGCTCTGCATACAGAGATTCTTCAGAAGCGCGAGATGCGTCTGTTCAATGAAATGTATCCTCACCGCTTCAATAACAAGACAAACGGAATCACCCACCGGCGCTGGCTGCTTCACGCGAACCCGGAGCTTGCCGGATTGATTACGGAATCCATCGGTTCGCGCTGGGTTCATCATCCGCAGGAGATGATCGGCCTGATCAAATATAGTGAGGATGCTTCCTTCCAGGAACAGGTGGCCGGCATCAAGCGCCGCAATAAGCTGCGCCTCTCCGAATATATTTTTGGCAAGCATGGGGTTCAGGTGGATCCGGATTCGATCTTCGATGTGCAGGTTAAGCGTCTGCATGCGTACAAGCGCCAATTGCTGAATGTGCTCCATATTATGCATCTGTACAATCAGCTTAAGGATAACCCTTCCATGGATATGGTGCCGCGCACCTTTATCTTCGGTGCCAAAGCAGCGCCAAGCTATCACCTGGCGAAGCGGATCATCAAGCTGATCAACACCGTTGCTGATGTCGTTAATAAGGACCCGCAGATCAAGGGTAAGATCCGTATTTTCTTCCTCGAAAATTATTCGGTATCCCTGGCGGAGAAGATTATCCCGGCGGCGGATGTCAGTGAACAGATCTCCACTGCCAGCAAGGAAGCGTCCGGCACCGGGAACATGAAGTTCATGATGAACGGGGCGCTGACCATCGGCACGATGGATGGGGCAAACGTAGAGATGCATGAAATGGTCGGGGATAACAACATGTTCCTGTTCGGCCTTCGTGCGGAGCAGGTTATGGATTACTACCAATTCGGCGGCTACCATTCCCGTGATATTTATAACGGTGACAGCCGGGTGAAGGAAGTGTTGGATCAACTGGTGACTCCTGGCCCGATTTGCTGCAATACCCAGGAATTCGATACGCTGTACCAGTCGTTACTCGACAATAATGATGAATTCTTCGTGCTTAAAGATTTTGCCTCTTATGTGGAGACCCATGTCAATATTGACTTGGCTTACCGCAATCAGAAGGAGTGGCTGAAGAAATCCATTATCAATATTGGCCATTCCGGCAAGTTCTCCAGCGACAATACCATTGCCCGCTACGCATCCGAGATTTGGAATATCAGTCCGGTACGCCTGTAGACAGGGCCTGACGGAAGAAGCTGGAATACTGGAAGATTGGTTTTTCCTCTCCGGCAACCAAGTGGCCCCAAAAAGACCTTCACCAGCGCAGATTATTCTGCGGCGGTGAAGGTCTTTTGTCTGATCATGGAGGTGGATCAGATCACCTCGGCAACTAGTGCGGCAAACCGTTCCAGAAAACGGCGCTCCTCGTCATCAAAACGGTGCTTGATGGGGCTGTCAATATCAAGTACCCCCAGCAGGCGGTCGCCTTGAACGAGCGGAACAACAATTTCGCTATTCGAAGCTTCGTCACAGGCGATATGCCCGGGGAAAGCATGCACATCACCAACAACCAGCGTACGGCGCTCACTTGCTGCTGTACCACATACCCCTTTACCAAGTGGAATGCGGAGGCAGGCAGGCAATCCCTGGAACGGCCCAAGTACCAGTTCCTTGCCGTCGAATAAATAGAAGCCGGCCCAATTGGTATCCGGCAGAGAGTACTTAAGCAGTGCAGAAGCGTTGGCCAGATTGGCAATGGCACTCGGCTCGCCTTCCATCAGTGCACTGAGCTGGCTTAGAACCGATTCAAACCGCTCGCTGCGTGTGCCGTCATAGGGCATGGCTTGAAACATGAAGCATCACCTTCCTGTACGATAAATCAGCATATTCCTTAACTGTAACTAACAACATAGTACAGTGTGGCGGGCTACGTCAAGCATTCCAGGGATTTTGGCCAAAGGTTTGAATTTTACATCGCGGGGATGTGGGATAGATTACCTGGTTACCATATCTGGTTTATGTTTCCGAATTCTCTCCTCAGGGTAATGCAGTTATAAATACAGAAGGCTTCTGGCCGGAAGGAGTGGAATATGCGCGCCGATGTACAGAACTTGTTCATAGGAATCCATATGTTGTATTGTGCACATGAGAAGGACCTTACACTGACGGAGATGTTGCCGGAGCTCGAGAACCTGGGGTACCGTGTAGCAGAACGTGAGGTGAAGCAGGAGCTGGAGCGGCTCTCCCAGGAGAATTTCCTGACGGCCCATGGTGAGGCTTACAGTCTTACCGGAACGGGAATTGAGGAGTTCAAGGCCATTCAGAAGAAGCTTCAGGTGCTGTGCGATGAAGTACTTAAGCCAGTCAAAGCGGCAGGTGCGTCTGGATAACTTCCGGCGGCTGCTACATTAGAATAACAACAGCGTCTGTAACGGGTGGCGATCAAGAAGCCCACGACAGGCGCTATTTTTATGGGGCCGGGGGATGTAGGCAACCCGTCCAATTCAGAGAAGACTTGTATCTGATGTATACTAATGAAGTTGAAGGGAGACGATCGTTGTGTATATATGTGGTGGAGAAGTTCCTGCCCTGCCCGGCAAAAAAGTAGAACTGCGTGCAATGGATACGGGGCACGCTGCAGACCTGTTCGCTGTCTGGTCGCATCCTCAGGTTGTCTCCTGGCTAGCTGCACCGCCGCTGTCTTCTCCTGAGGAGGCAGAACAGCTGATATCGATTCTCCTGCAAATGTCCCGTGAGGAAGAAAGTCTGCGCTGGAGCATCCTTGGGCATGACGGGAGGGTCATCGGCAGCTGCGGTTATAACAGCTGGCAGCTGCAGGGAGCGTACCGGGGAGAAATCGGCTGTGAGCTGCTGCCTGAATATTGGGGGCAAGGCTACATGCGGGAGTCACTGGAGCTGATGCTGGACTATGGCTTTGCAGTAATGGGGCTCAACCGGATCGAGGCATTATGCCACCCGGACAATATCCGGGCACAGCGGCTGTTTCAATCGATCGGGTTTCAAAGGGAAGGCCTGTTGCATGAATACCGGCATACGGCAGCCGGATTTCAGGATGTAGTCCTGTATGCCCTTTTGCAGGGCCGGCGCATCTGAAGCCGTTTCAGATACATATAGAGAGAGGATTGGGAGTTATTGATGTCACCGGGTATAAGAGAACGTAAGCTTATTTTGACGGGGGTACTGCTGGCTACTTTTCTGGCAGCGATTGAAGGGACAGTGACCGGGCCAGCCGGTCCGGCTATTGTTGGTGACTTTCAGGGGATACAGTGGCTGAGCTGGATCTTTACCGCTTATTTGCTGGCTATGGCCGTTACAACACCGATCTTCGGCAAGCTCAGTGATCTGATTGGCCGGAAGCCGGTGTTTATTGGCGGGACGGTTATTTTTCTTCTGGGCTCGCTGCTGTGCGGGGTTTCTCAGAACATGGCACAGCTGATTATGTTTCGCGGTCTGCAGGGGATTGGAGCGGGAGCGCTGATTCCGATGACTTTTACCATCATAGGAGATATTTACAGCCTTCAGGAACGTGCCAAGACCCAGGGGCTATTAAGCTCCGTCTGGGGGATATCCTCGCTGGTGGGCCCTTTGCTGGGCGGTTATGTGGTGGATTACTTGAGCTGGCGCTGGGTATTTGTGTTCAATCTGCCTTTTGGCCTGTTGTCGATTATATTTATCTCCCGGTTCCTGAAGGAAGAGAGAGTACGGCGCAAGGCGAAGATGGATCTGCCGGGTGTGCTGCTGTTCGCAGCAGGTATGGGTGCACTGCTCTTTGGGTTGACTACAGGAGGACAGAATCTGCCGTGGACCTCTCCGCTGCTTCTGTTCCTGTTCGCCGCATCTGCGGCACTTCTGATAATCTTCTGGTTCGTGGAGCGCCGAGCGCCAGAGCCGATGCTTCCGCTGGGGCTATTCTCTATCCGCGATATTGCGGTATCTTCCGCTGCCAACTTGTTCGTCAGCACATTGATTATCGGATTAAGCACTTACGTACCCCTGTGGGTGCAGGGAGTATCCGGTGAGAGCGCTGCCCTCTCTGGGCTGCTGCTGGCCCCGATGTCGGTGGGATGGATGCTTGGCTCGATTGCCGGCGGAAGAATGATTCTGCGTTCTGGCTCCCGCCGGACAGGGATGCTGGGTCTATCATTAATCGCCCTTGGGGCTGTAGGTCTGGTGTATATGACGGCGGATTCATCGCAGCTGCTCCTGTTGATGCTGATGTTCGCCTGTGGAGTGGGATTTGGTTATGCCTCGATCGTATTCACCATAATCGCCCAGTCCTCCGTGGAGCACAGCCAGCGGGGAGCTTCTACGGCACTGAATTCCTTCACCCGTTCGCTCGGACAGACCGTAGGTGTGGCTGTATTTGGTTCGTGGCTTAACTATAGCATTGACAGGCAGCTGGCCCACGAACCAGTCTCGTCCGCAGCCGGCGCGGATATGAATCAGCTGCTTCATCCGGAGGGCGGCAGTATACTCTCAAGTGAGGCCTGGAGCAGCCTGAAGGATGCGCTGGAGGGCGGGCTGCATTCGCTTTTCATGCTGATGGCAGTCTTGGCTGTATTATCGCTTGTGATCACATCAGGGCTGCGCAAAGGACTACCTTCAGTAAGTAAGGCACCCGGCGTACAGAAGAAAGTCTGAGCCTGATTCTCGAAGCTTAAAAAGGACAAAAAAACCGGATGCACTCTCCTGAACAGGAGGATGCATCCGGTTTCTGATGTTTAGCAATTACAGATGGACAGAACGTGAATTCATTCACAACCATTGAGGCTTAAACCCTATTTGCGGGGAAGCGGTGAGAGTTTCTCAGCCTGCAGGCCCATCTTCTTAAGCAGTGTAATCATTTGTTCCTTCTCTTCATCACTCAGGCCGCTAAATGCAAGGTGCAGACGCTCGGAGTATTTCGGATACATTTCATTCATGAGACGTTCGCCTTCTGCAGTCAACTCGGCAAAAATCACCCGGCGGTCGCTTGGGCAGGGTTTGCGCTGCAGATAGCCCCGTTCTTCCAGCTTGTCGATTACATAGGTAACGTTGCCGCTCTGCAGCAGCAGCTTGGCGCCGATCTGTTGGATAGGCTGCGGTCCCTTGTAGTAGAGAACCTCCATGACAGCAAAAGCCGTAGGATTGAAGCCTTCGATCTTGCTGCCGGTTACGGCATGCTCATTAATGCTCTTGAAGGACTTGGCAAAAACCCGGTACAAATGCAGCGTCAGTTGAGTGTCGCGTTCATAGGATTGTATCATGCTTCTCCACCTCTATTGTTAATCGTGAGGGCTTGCCCGCACGGTTTGGAATCCTGCTTCTTACATCTAGCTTTACAATACGTCAAAGAACAGATGTTGAACATGTGATTTGTCACAATGAGCACACTTTTAATTATTAAAAATCAAACAATTTTTTGCCGGTGCACAAAAGTTGTAAAAATTTTGGAGATTACCGTAAATCCGCCTCTGGAAGGAGGGGGAAATCAGCCTCGGGCGCAGCAGAAAATTACAACCAGGGTTCGATGAACCTTTCTGTTCAATTCCTTATTATGGTTATAGCAGATAACCAATTGTACGGGAGAGTGGATAAGGATGAAAGAAAATCAGGGTAATACGGGACCGGCAGTGAAACTGACGGCGAACAAGCCGTTTGTGCTGCTAATCACGGCACAGCTAGTATCCAATATAGGGGACTGGCTGCATATTCTGGCCTTGCTCACTATGGTCGGGCTGAAATGGGAGGCTTCGCCTTGGGAGATTACAGCCGTCTCCTTATGCATGGCAGTGCCTATGCTGCTCGGAGGTCCGTTCGCAGGATACTTAAGTGATATGCTGGACCGTAAAGCGATTATGATCGGGTCAGATGTGGTGCGTGCCGGGATTGTGGCTTGCCTGGTATTTGCGGGCTCCCTATGGCAAGTCTATATTCTGCTGCTGGCGAAGGGAGTGCTGGATGTGATGTTTTCCCCGGCTAAAAGCGGCAAGCTCAAGGAGCTTGTGCCCTCTGAACAAATGGACCAGGCTGTGGCGCTCAGCTCTTCCATAGAGCAGATCACCAAAATTATCGGTCCTGCGATTGGCGGCCTGCTCGTTGCGGCCGTCGGAATTTCTGCCTGCTATATCATTGACTCGGTGAGCTACCTCATTTCGGCTGTCATCCTGCTTGCGCTGCCGCGCGTGGGGGCGTTCAAGACGGACAGAGGGAATGAGGGGTCTGACACGTCAAAGCTCCGCCATTCTTTTCGCGAGGAAGCTGGAGCAGGACTCAAGCTGATTGCCGGTATGCCGGTGGTGCTCAGCGGAGTCGTGATGATCGTAGCAGCCCTGCTGGTGCTGCAAATTGCTGATTCCCAGATCGTTACCCTATTCCGGGAAATACCCGGGGCGGGCGCTGATGTGTTGGGCTGGTGTGTAGCTGCCAGCGGTTTCGGCACTCTATTCTCGGCCCTTGTAGTGGGAAGGGTGGGAAGCGGCAGATACCCGCTTGTGTTCATGGCCACCGGTACAATTCTAATGGGCTCTGTATTTGCGAGTGCGGGTCTTGTGACTGCTTACGGTCAGGCAGGTCTTTGGATGAATATGATGATGTTCGGTTCGTTTGTTCTCGCCGGTGTCGGTGCAGGCTTTGTTATCATTCCGTTCAACTCCATGCTGCAGCGCCGGACGCCTGAGGCCTATACGGGCCGGGTATTCGGAATCGTGGGCAGCCTGACCAGTGCCGCAGTCATTCTGGGGCCGATAGCCGGCGGGGCGCTGGTTACAGCCTCTGGTCCGGTTTCGGCGTTCATTGTTTCGGGTGTGCTGGCAGCCCTGCTTGGAGCATCGCTGCTCTTCCTGCGGCCGGGAATCGAAAAAAGAGACGGGATGACGCCAAGCCTTGAGCAAACAGTGGCCTAAAGGGGTTCTCCACGAACTAAGCTGGTACAGGTTGGCTGAGGGTGATATGATCGGTTTACCGGAGTGTCCGACAGGCGGATAATTCGCCAGCTATTATGGTTTAGGAGATGGAGAGTACTATGGGAGAAACGGAAGCACCACAGATACAGGAACTTGAATCTGGCGGAGAGCATGAACTGGAGAGTACGGAACGGGACATTGTACTGGATGTCTATATTGAAGAAGCGGGTTATGAAGCAGGCGATAAGAGAATATCCAATATCGCTTTTCAGGTACAGCAAGGCCAGCTGCTGGGCTTGATTGGTCCTAACGGAGCGGGGAAAAGTACTACAATCAAGACTCTCCTAGGGCTGCTGAAGCATGCCAAGGCCCAGGTGAAGCTCGGCGGAGAGAACAGGTCGTATGCTTACGTGCCGGAGCAGCCCGTATTTTATGAGGATCTGACGCTATGGGAGCATCTGGACCTGGCTGCAGCCGCTTATGGCTTATCCTACGAAACTTTTGAGGCCACAGCTGAAAAGCTGCTGTCCCAGTTCGGCATGGATCATGTGCGCAATGATCTTCCGGCCGGCTTCTCCAAAGGGATGAAACAAAAAATGATGCTAATGCTGGGATTTCTGGTCCAGCCTGATGTCTATATTGTGGATGAGCCGTTCATCGGGCTTGATCCGCGTGCGACCAAGGATTTCCTTCGTCTCCTGGAAGCTGAGCGCAAGCGCGGAGCTGGGGTGCTGATGTCAACGCATGTGCTGGACACGGCTGAGAAAATCTGTGACAGCTTCGTGCTGGTCTCCGGAGGGAGAATGACAGCAACAGGGACACTGGAAGATATCCGCTCCCAGGCGGGACTAGCGGAGGCGTCGTTGTTTGATTGCTTCGACGAGCTGACATGAGCAGAAGCGCATTTGCTTTTCCGACAGCGCAGAAGCTGTTTCGGCGGCGGCTGTTCTCCCATTTCCGTGAACAATCGGCGATCATCCGTACAGCTGCGGACTGGACGGTACTGTTGTATATAATCATTCCAGGCGGTTTGCTGGGCGGACGGTTCTACTATGGTTTCTGGAATAATGAGCTGCCTTCATGGACATCGCATTTACCCTTTGGAATCATTCTTACGCTGCTGGCAATCCTGGCGGTCACTGGAGGGATAGTCCTGCTGTTGCAGGAAGGGGATCTGTTGTTCCTCAGGCAGCGGGAGGACTGGATCCGGACGATTGTGCTGCGGGGAACGCTTTACAGTCTTGTAGTCACGGCCCTGAAGATGGCTGCTCTGTATGCCATTCTACTGCCCTTCATCGTCCACGGCTACAACATCAGTCCGGCTGCAGCCTGGGCACTGCTTGCGATGACGCTTGCCTGCAGCTGGTGTGTCAAGCTGCTAGGGCATATCGTCAAGGTCCAGCGCCAGGGCTTCCGCCGCTGGTTATGGCTGATTCCTGCGGTTACCGTACCCTGTGCCATCTATATCCGGGCCGGACTGTACTTCAAGGGCAGCCCGCTGCTTCTGGTGCTGGTTACCGCTGGGTTTGTAGCCGTGACGGCCTGGGCTGTCCACTATCGCTTGCGCTTACGCGGCACCTTCATGAATGATGTGCGCGAAGACTATAAGCAGCGGATGAGAATCGCTGCGCTGATGCTGCGCGGAGTGCTCGATAAACCGCGGCCAACGCGGTACAAGCCATGGATCTTCCGCAAGTCGCAGCCTCTGCTGAAGTCTACGCTGCCTGAGAGCCGGTTCACCGCAGCCGCCATCAAGGCATTGGTGCGGAACCCATCCCATTTGAAGCTGTATTTGTCTTTTACCGGAGTGGGTATGATAGCGGTCTTCATCGTTCCTTCCCTGTTGAAGTGGCTGATCTTCGCGCTGCTTATCGCGTTAATGTCCTACTGGTTGTCTTCCTTCTGGCTGTTGTTTGCAGGAGATGACTACATTGGGATTTTGCCTTTCACCAAAGAACAAAAAGCGGATGCGGGAACCAAGGCACTACCGCTCATGCTGATGCCGTTTGCCCTGCTGTGCTCGGCAGTCATCTGTCTGCCTCTGTATGGCTGGCTTGGGCTGTTGCTGTTTGTTCCTATTGGCGGCGCAGCCGGTTATCTGATCGCGAGTATGTTTAGCGCCTTCCGTTTTGCCAAATAACAACAGCTGTTAACCAGATTTTTTTACGAAAAAAAGTAATCCTCTTCAAAGTTTCCCGCGAAGGTTAATATAGAGGGAGATTAATGAGAGGGGTTCCCTTATGACAGAAGCTCTGGATGACAGAGAGTTGATGAAACGCATTGGAGACAAGGAACCTGCGGCGCTGGAAGACCTCTATGACCGTTATGAAAAGGTGATATACTCCTTTGCTTACAGGATGGTACAGGACCCCATGGCCGCCGAGGAGGTTGTCCAGGAGTTGTTTTTGCGTGTATGGACGCATAGTGAACGGTTCGATCAATCCCAGGGTAAGCTGACGACCTGGATGTTCGCGCTGACGCGTAATATAGCGGTGGATATGCTGCGGCGCAAATCGGTCAGGGACCGGGGTATCCCTGTGGAAGACGCTGCGCTGCATGCTGTGGCGGACGAGTCCTCCGAGCCTGCGGTTGTGGTTGAAATGAGAACTGAAGGCCAGCGCATGCGTGAAGTACTGGCCGCGCTTAGCCGCGATCAATTGCAGGTCATAGACTCCATTTATTATGGAGGCATGACACAGCAGGAGGTTGCGGCAAGGTATAACATTCCGCTGGGAACGGTCAAAAGCCGCGTGCGGCTGGCCCTGAAACAGCTGAAGAAGCATTTTAAAGCTCAGGAAAGGAGGGAAGGCTACCATGGATGAAGCGGACGATCATATCTGCGATTGGGCAGAGCTGTATGTGCTGGGCGGTCTGGACGAAGCTCAGCAGCAGGAGTATGAAGCGCATTTGGCGGACTGCGCAGATTGCCGGGAACAGGTGGATGAGCTGAGGGAGATTATAGATGTGCTGCCTCTCGCATCGGTGGAAGTGCTGCCGCCTGAAGGGATGAGAGCGCGGGTACTCGGACGGGTATTGCCAATTGAAGGAATGAAGAAGACAACCTTTGCGGAAGCTGAAGAACAGAACGCCGTACAGGCTGTTCATGAAACCATCATGCCACCGGTTGCTGCTCCGGAAACCCCTTTCTCTCCATCTGCTGCCAAAATGCATACAGTCCCTGTGAGGCGCAGCCGCTTGCTGCGTAGTGTATGTGCAGCCCTGGCTGTAACGGCCGCGGCACTTGCCATCTATTCGTTTTCCCTGCAGCGGGATGTAAGCGGGCTGAAGAAGCAGCTTGCGCTGACCGGAGCTCCTTCCACGGAGCTAAAGGTTAATGAGGTAGTCCAGCTTGGTCCTGCGGCACAGGACATTGTGGCCAAGGGTCTTGCCACAATCGTCATTGATGCCAAAGGTACCCATCTGCTGGTGCAGGCAGAGAAGCTGCCTGAGCTCAGCGGAAGCGAAGCGTTCCAGGTCTGGCTGATCAAGGGCGATGTGAAGAAGAGCGCCGGGACCTTTGTATCATCCGGGGGAACGGGTGCGATGTACTATACCTTTGACCCCCAGGGCTATGACACCGTGGCGATTACACTTGAGCCGGATGGACAAGGTGAGCAGCCCAGAGGGCGGCCTATACTCGTCGCCAAGATTGAAGGGTAGCAGCGGCCACAGCTAAGCAATTCATCTGCTCACTTATCAGGAAGCGCCTGATGTCAAACCCAAAAAGCCAGCCTCCTAAGCATATGGAGGCTGGCTTTTTTAGATGCAAGACAGAGGCCCGGAAAAGAGCGGCAAAATCCATTGTCAGAACATCGGGGTTTATGTTTTAATCAAATGGAACAGGATGATTTGTCCAATTTGGGGAGTGATTGCAATTATTTACGCGGTAAAGGATATTTTATTGCAAATAACATCTGCTTGCTCCTTTCTGTTCCTGTTCCAGTGGTGGCTCGATCAGAGCCATATGGTTCGCAGGAACGGCAAATTCCCGGATGACCAATCCTTTTTGATTATCAGTTGTGCACTAAGCATTGTATTCTGCATGGTTTTGTCCACCACGTTGTTTGGTGTGATCTATCTGAATTTGGCTATTATACCGGCTTATATCGGTATTCTATACGCCAGCTCCCGTTCGGGGGTCAGTCTGGCTGTATTTTTTGTACTCTGCACTCTATTATTCTCGGAGCCTCCTGGTATCAGTAATCTGGTGCTGAACACAGGAGTGCTGCTGTATCCGCTGTTGTTCGGCATGGCGAAGCCGTTCAAGCTCGGGGGGCTGCTGAGCAAAATCTCCATTTTATGGGGTGCTCTTTTTCCGAGCATGCTGTTTATTGTTCTTGTTCCCCATATGCACGGGCACAGCCAGTATGATATCCATTCCAAAGAAATGGTTGTGGCAATGCTCTATTTGTTTGTCTCGGTAACCTTGGGGTGCAGTTTTATTTACTTCATCGAAACCGCTTGGGACCGGCTGCAGATCCAGAAGCAGATGAAAGGAATATCAGAAAAGTTCGAAAGGGATTCGGTCAGGCTTCAGCAGATTACTGATGTTGTGCCGGTCAATATTATATCTCTGGATGACATGGGCTGTGTAACTGAACTTAATGAATGTATGCTGAGCCTCCTCCGGCAGCATGATCCCCTCATGACAAGAGAGGCCATTCTAGGCCAGCGGGTAGAGCGGCTGCTCTCCAAAGAGATGGATCCCCAGATCTTAAAGCGTATGATGGATAATGCATTGCACAAACAGCGCTACAACGAGAAATTCCAGTACGATGCCAGGACTTATCAAGTATTCTCAGTGCCTCTGCAGCAAGGGGGAGCGGGCATATCCGGAGGGAGGGTTGTGATTGTCCAGGACCTGACCGAGGAGGAGAAATTCCGCAGCGAGCTGGATCATGTGGAGCGGCTAACCCTGGTTGGGCAGATGGCGGCGGGAATTACCCATGAAATCCGCAATCCTATGGCAGTAGTACGTGGATTCCTGCAGCTCATGCGGGAAAAAAGCCCCGGTGAGATGGATTCGTATTATCAGATTGTTATGGAAGAGCTGGACCGGGCCAATGGCATCATTAATGACTTTCTCTCTCTTGCCCAGAGCCGGATATCGAACAAGGAGACGGTTCAGCTGCATCATATTATAGAAGAACTTTCCCCGCTTCTCTGGGCTGATGCTAATCTCCGCGGCCAGAGTGTAGAGCTGAGATTATGTCCGTCCCTCCCGCTGCTTCAACTCAATTCCAGGGAAATCAAGCAGCTTATCCTTAATCTGGCCCGCAACGGAATGGAAGCGATGGGGCCTAAGGGAGTACTGTATCTGGAGACACTTCTCAATGAGGACAAGGTAGAGCTAATAATACAGGATACGGGAAGCGGGATTCCGCAGAGTCAGCTGGATAAGTTGTTTACCCCTTTTTTCACAACAAAAAGCCAGGGGACAGGCCTTGGCCTGCCGCTGTGCCTAAGCATTGCCGAGCGGCATCACGGCAGTATCAGAGTGAATTCCCAAGAGGGAAAAGGTACGGCTTTTATCGTTTCTTTTCCATACATTCATGAGGCCAGCGAGGAAGTTGCCGCCACCCGGGAAACCTCTGATTTTCCCTCTGGCGATATCCCCACCGGTCATGGACAATAAGGCTGGTTTGCTTGCTTTCACAGAGTATGTATGTATAATAAAGTTAGTAAATCCTGCTGCAATGCGGTTTCACAAATATTTAAGGATAAAGGAGAGTGCATTGAATGTCCATGTCATTTAATCAATATATGAAGGATTCCATCCAGCCCATGCGCGATGATCTGACAAGCATCGGGTTTCAGGAGCTGTTGACTCCGGAAGAGGTGGAAGCAGCTCTTCCTGCCTCCAAAGGTACCTCACTAATTGTGGTTAATTCGGTCTGCGGATGTGCCGCCGGTCAATGCCGTCCGGGTGTAGCGCAGGCGCTGCAGAATGAGATCCTGCCGGATCATCTGTTCACTGTATTCGCCGGACAGGAGAAAGAGGCCACAGCCAAAGCGCGTGAGTATTTTGCACCGTATCCGCCTTCTTCGCCTTCTATCGCACTGATGAAGGATGGGGAGCTTGTTCACTTCATCGAACGTCATGGTGTTGAGGACCGTTCGGCTTCCGAAATCGCTGCTGAGCTGAAGGATGTATTTAACCGTCTGTGCCAGTAAAATAACGAATTCACCAGGGTCTCGCAGGCTGCCGGAAGTCCGGCTGTCTGCGGGACTTTTTGAAAATAATAGGGTTTATATGTTTCACGCTATAATGTATCTTTATACTTTTCGTTGAAACGGGGTGTTGTACTTGAGTATGCAGGAAGAGATTATTGCCGCCCTCGGTGTTAAGCCATCCATTGATGTCGAGGCAGAAGTCCGGAAACGGGTGGATTTTTTGAAAACGTATATATTAGAAGCAGGGGCAAAAGGACTGTTGATCGCGATCAGCGGCGGGGTAGACAGTGCGGTAGCAGCAGGTCTGTGCAAACGGGCGACGGACGAGCTTACAGCCGCTGAGGGTACAGAATATATCACACTTGGCGTGTTTCAGCCATATGGCGAACAAGAGGATATTGCGCACAGTTATGCGGTAGCAGAGGCTTTTGAGTTGACGCATAAGGTAGAGACCAACATCGAGGAAACGGTCAACGAAATTGCACTAGAGGTGGAACACAGCCTGAAATCTCTTGGGCAGCACCGCCACATCACCCATCAGGGCAAAGGCAATGTCAAGGCAAGAACACGCATGGTGATGCAGTATGCGCTGGCTTTTGAGAACAATCTGCTGGTAGTGGGAACAGACCACGCTTCAGAAGCTATAACCGGTTTCTACACCAAATGGGGCGATGGTGCGGTTGATATTACACCGCTATCGTCCCTGAACAAGCGTCAGGTGCGCCAGTTGGCTACATATCTCGGAGTTCCTGCCGATATTGTCACCAAAGCGCCGACAGCAGGGCTGTGGCCGGGACAGACGGATGAAGCTGAGCTGGGCATCACCTATGATGAGAACAGCGACTACCTGGAAGGCAAACCGGTCAGCTCTGAAGCAGCGAAGAAGCTTGAGAGCATGTACCGGAGAACTGCGCATAAGCGCAATGTGATTCCGGGGATCTGAACAAGAGGGCATACCGAAACCGCCGGAGCCGCTGTCTTCAATAACAGCCGCTCCGGCGGTTCTTCATGTGAACGGCTGCTATGCCAGAACACGGCTGATGAACGCCTTGGAAGCAGCAATCGCTTGCTCCAGCTCAGGAGTGGGTCCTGCAAAAGGATGAACAGTCCCGAAGGTGTGGTTGCCGCCTTGAATCTGCAACCATTCAATATCCGCCCGCATACGGGTTAATTGTTCTGAACCGCGGCGCAGCCGCTCGCCATCCTCGCTACCCTGGATCAGGATGACCGGGAAACTGGCCTGCTTCATCCGTTCCAGGATATTGTAGCGTTCGGCTTGCTGCTCCAGATCATCTAGGATTACAGCATCCAGCGGCATTTGCTGACCAGTACGCCCATTGAGCACATAGGTTCGTCCCTTTGTCCTCATTTCGTGTTTTTGGTCCTCTGTTAACAAATCGAGATTGGTGACCCCGTTCCAGGAGAGCACCCCGGTAATTGCATCGGAATGTTCAAGCGCGTAGAGTAGACATATCCCGCCTCCAAGGCTGTGACCGAGCAGAAATACGGGCAGACCTCCGAATCTGTGATGCTGGGCGAGATAAGAGAGCAGAATTTCCAAATCCCTGATCTCACGTTGACCCGTGTTGCGGGCGAATTTCTCCAGCTCGGTAAAGTTTTGAAGATCCTCGCCAATTCCGGCATGCGAAAAGTTGAAAGTGACAACCTCATGCTCATCACTAAGCGCTTTGGCGACATAAGGGAACATTCCCCAATCTTTGAAGCCTTTGTATCCATGGGCAATGACAATCAGGCTTCTCGCTGTGCCTTGGGACTGAAAATGGGAACAACGCAGGACAGCATCTTCACCTGCGGGCAATTCGAAGTTACGGGGCATAAGGCAATCTCCCTTTCCTTGCGAAAATAGACTTCAGCGGCTTTTTCTTTTAAGATAGCAGAAAGCAATCCGTAGGAAGATCATACCATTAGCAGCACGGTTATGGATAGAAGGCAATATGAGGCAGTTAATGATCGCGGAAGCATAAGGGGCGTGAAGTTTTGATATACGGAATCGGGCACGATGTGCTGGAAATTCAGCGAATTGTAAAAATAGCAGCCGGTAGCTCGGGCACCCGGTTTATCCGCCGGATTCTTACCGGTCAGGAGATGGTGCTGGCCAGCAGCAGGGGCGGGAAGGCTGCGGAGTTCATAGCCGGACGATTCTCGGCCAAAGAAGCGGTAGTCAAAGCACTGGGATGTGGAATCGGGAAAACTGTGGGCTTTCAGGATATTGAGATTTTGCCGGATGCCCAGGGCAAGCCGGTGGTCTCGCTCTCTGCTGAGGCATGGGGCCGGCTCCTGTTGACGGAGCATGAGTATACCATCCATCTCACCATTACGCACAGCCGCGATTTGGCTTCGGCCTTCGTGGTGGTGGAACAGTTGGAAAAATAGATTTCGGCTTATATGTACCGGCTACATGCTATATGAGCGGCAAGGAGAATAACAATGACAACACATGAACAACCAGGTAAAGCACAGCAGGAAGCCAAGTTATTCTTCAGCCGGTTTCTGCTGAAATGGTACAAAGATCAAAAACGTGATTTGCCATGGCGGCGCCACCGGAATCCTTATTATATCTGGATATCGGAGATCATGCTGCAGCAGACTCGGGTAGATACGGTCATTCCTTATTTCAACCGTTTTATTGAGCGTTTTCCTACGGTGGAGTCGCTGGCCGACGCCCCTGAAGAAGATGTGCTGAAGTGCTGGGAGGGACTTGGCTACTATTCACGTGCCCGGAATCTGCAGCATGCGGCCAGGCAGGTTAAAGAGCAGTATGGCGGACAGGTTCCGAATGACCGTGATGCTGTATTTGGCCTCAAAGGCGTAGGCCCTTACACAGCAGGTGCCATCCTCAGCATCGCCTTCAATCGGCCCGAGCCAGCGGTGGACGGTAATGTGATGCGGGTATTGTCTCGGTATTTCCTCATTGAAGATGATATCGCTAAAGGACCTACCCGCGTTGCCATGGAGCGCCTGGCGGCAGAGCTGATCCCTGAAGGCGAAGCCTCGCATTTCAACCAAGCGCTGATGGAGCTTGGCGCGCTGGTGTGCACGCCGAAATCACCGCGCTGCCTTCTGTGCCCGGTGATGGAGCACTGCGCTGCGCGGCTGGCGGGCTGCGAGACATCGCTGCCCGTCAAGACCAAGGCCAAGCCGCCGCGCCCCGAAGAGCGGCTGGCTGCTCTGGTGGAGGGCCGCGGCGCGCACGCGGGCCGGGTGCTCATCCGGCAGCGGCCATCCAGCGGGCTTTTGGCCCGCATGTGGGAGCTGCCGCACTGGCCGGCGCCGCCTGCGGGGGGCGGCGCGAATGGCGCGCTGCTGCCGGAGGCCGCGGCGCTGGACCGGCTGCGCCGGTCCCTGAGGCAGGCCGGGATTCCTGCCCGGCCTGAAGAGCACTGGATGGCTGCGGAACATACGTTCAGCCATATTGTGTGGACCCTGCAGGTATACCGCTGCAGGGAGGAGGACGTCCGCGCGCTGCCGCTGGCTGCGGAAGGGCGGGCGGCGTATGCCGGCGGGTACACTCCCGCTTCCCCAGGTCTGTTCGCTGAAGACGTCATAGCCGCAGAGCCATTCGCCGACGGCAGCGGAAGCCCTGAGGATGGCGGAGCGGTACGTTGGATTAACCGTGAGGATATGGCCAGTTACGCCTTTCCGAATGTTTTTTTGAAGCTGCTGAATAGTTATTTTGATGAGCAAGACTCCGATCAGGGGACTGGTTGAATGCGGCGAATCACGTGATATTAGCAAAAAACGGGTACCCTCCGTAAGAAGAGGGTACCCGTTTTCATATGTTCAGGTGCAGCACAATGTGCCGCGTTTACTTATTTAGCGCTGTCGTAACGTTTGCCGACTTCTTCCCAGTTGACTACATTCCAGAAGGCTTTGATATAGTCAGGACGTTTGTTTTGATAGTTCAGGTAGTAAGCATGCTCCCATACATCCAGTCCGAGGATTGGAGTAGCACCTTCGCTGATCGGGTTGTCCTGGTTCGGTGTGCTGGTAACTGCCAGCTTGCCGTCTTTCACTACGAGCCAGGCCCAGCCGCTGCCGAAACGGGTAGTTGCCGCAGTAGCGAAGTCTTCTTTGAATTTATCGAAACCGCCAAGCTCGCTGTCAATTGCAGCAGCAAGTGCGCCGGTTGGTGCGCCGCCGCCGTTCGGTCCGATAACTTCCCAGAACAGGGTGTGGTTGGCATGACCGCCGCCGTTGTTGCGGACAGCCGTGCGGATCGCTTCAGGTACAGCGTTCAGGTCGGTAAGAAGCTCATCAATGCTCTTGCTTTGCAGTTCAGGTGCCTTTTCCAGAGCAGCGTTCAGATTCGTCACGTATGTGTTATGGTGCCTGTCATGGTGAATCTCCATCGTCAATGCGTCGATGTGCGGTTCGAGAGCGTTGTTCGGATAAGGAAGTGCCGGTAATTGAAATGCCATGGAAAAATCCCTCCTGAGTGTTATTAGAATTTGTATGGATAAAGAATTTTGGCGGTCTTGACGTCAAAACCCCTTATTTCCGACGAATCTTATAGGTTTGTATCCGATAAGATACTATTATTAAACCGTATCTGGAACAATAATGCAACATTAAACAAACATTAATGTTTATTAAGTGGAGGCCTTTGGAAATCCACCCATATGTGTTAACGCTGTGTTAAAATCGTAAAGGGCCACCAAGGCATTCGTTTACATAGTCTTAATGGTAGTATTCAACGAAATTCTGTAACAATAATCGATGTAAACGCTTTATATCAAGCGCTTTCAAAAGAAAAGTGATGATATCAGCAGGAAAATATGCTTTAATAGACTTAAAAGCAGGTATTCCTCGTTTTTTGAAGTTTAAAGAAGCAATAATCTGTTTAACAATAGGTTAATACTTCTTTAGTCGCATGAAAAGCTGCTCCCTATTACAGATTCGGCGACTTCTTCGAAAGGCATTTTTTGCTTTTCTTTTTTTCCTCTCCACGCTGTTACGGGAACTCCTTCTTTTTGTTAAATTCTAAGCCATAGAAAAGGGAGATTTAAAGAATGCACGTTCGTTCCTTTCAATTAAGCGACGTTACCCCTGTGACTGAACTGCTGCAGACCGCATTATCGGAAGAATGTTTCGAGAGCACTATCGAGCCTTTCTCCAGGCAGCTATCATGGGATTCCGATCTCATTGTTGTTGCCGAGGTTGAAGGAGAGATTGTTGGTGCGTTGATTGGTACAATCGAGAAGAATCACGGCTGTTATTTCCGCATTGCCGTTCATCCCGATTACCGCCGCAGAGGAATTGGCAGAGGTCTTGTCACGGCGATGGAACACAAGTTTCAGGCCCGCAAGGTCAGTGGTATTTTTGTAGCGATTGACGAGCATAACTCATTTGCACTGCCGCTGTATGAGGCTATGGGTTATGGCGAGGATCAAATCTTCAAGTCAGTACGGAAGCTTAGCATTGTCGGATAGAGAAGCTTAATTCCGGTGCTGCGTAAGCGGAAACATTTCTAGAGTAGAGAACTATAGCGATGATTACGTCTTCAATAGTTATTGAGAGCGTGCTTGCATAGTCTGATTCCTTATACTGAAGCATATCTTCCCACGGTCCATTGCAAATGGCCGGAAGATATGCTTTTCTATTGTTATGGACATGAATGACCAATGAGAAGCAAGAAGGTGGCCTATGAACCAGGAGCTTGAAGAAGATATCATGCGGAGCCGCCGGCAGAGATACCGGTCCGTTACCCATGGCAAACCCGGCTCTATACCGGGAAGACACTGGGTCCGCGATCTGCGGGATTGGCTTGTTACTGCCGCAGTTATTTTCGCATTAATGTCGCTGCTCAATATTTTTGTGTTCAATGTCTCCACGGTTATCGGCCAGTCCATGCAGCCAACGCTGCTGGAAGGCGAGAAATTAATTATTAGCAAGATATCACTAGTCTTTGCCAGCCCAAGACGGGGGGATGTGATTGTTCTTCATGACCCCAGCACGGGACCGAACCGCAAGGAGTATCTGGTAAAGAGGGTCATCGGGTTGCCAGGCGACAGGATTGAAGTACGGAACCACAAGCTGTATGTGAACGACCAGCTTACGGAAGAGCCCTATGTGGATACAGAAATACAAGACCCGGACTTTGCCCGGATTACCGTAGATAAGGGAGCCTATTTCGTGATGGGAGACAACCGGCATGCGGGAGCCAGTAAGGACAGCCGGTATTTCGGTGCTGTTCCGCAAGATCTACTGGTTGGCAAGGCGGCGTATATTTGGTGGCCCCTTGGCAAAGCAAGTGCATTATAAGTGAAGGAGAAGGCGGTAATGAACAATAAAATCCAGACATCCTATGCCCCACCGCCTTCGAAATGGGAAGGTCTCAAAGCTGAGATTAAGGCTGCCGCACAAGAACTTGGGATTGATGATATCGGGTTTGCGGGTGCGGAGCCGTTTTTATATTTGAAAAATATTCTCCAGGAGCACCGTGACAACGGGTATGATTCGGGCTTCGAGGAGCCGGATCTTGATAAGCGTACTCTCCCGGCACTACAGTCCGGTGAGCAGCCGATGTCCATTATCGCCATAGCTGTAGCTTACCCCTCCAAAATGGAGAATCCGCCCCAGTCGGAGCCAGGTGCACGCCGTGGTATTCTTGCCCGCGCCTCCTGGGGACGGGATTATCATCATGTCCTGCGCGAGGCGCTGGGCAAGCTGGAGGGTTTCATCCGGGAGCGGGTACCTGGAGCGGTGCTGGAGAGTATGGTGGATACCGGGGTATTGGTTGATCGGGCCGTGGCTGAACGGGCGGGCATCGGCTTCAGTGCCAAGAACTGCAGTATCATCTCCCCCAAATGGGGCTCATGGATATATCTCGGTGAGATGGTGACGAATATCCCCTTTCCTCCAGATACACAGGTAGAGGAAGGTTGCGGAGATTGCACGAAGTGTATCGATGCCTGTCCTACAGGGGCTCTGGTAGGTCCCGGACAGCTGAATGCCCAGGCTTGCATTTCTTATTTGACGCAGACGAAGGGCTTTCTGAGTGAGGAATACATGACCAAAATCGGCAACCGGCTGTACGGCTGCGATACATGTCAGATCGTCTGCCCTAAGAACCGGGGAAAACATTGGGACCATCGTCCGGAGCTTCTGCCTGATCCCGAGATTGTCAAACCGCTGCTTCTGCCGATTCTGGAACTCAGCAACCGCGAGTTCAAGGAGCAGTTCGGCAGCAGTTCTGCAGCCTGGAGGGGGAAAAAGCCGATTCAGCGTAATGCGGTAATCGCGCTCGGCAATTTCAAGGATGCTGCGGCTGTGCCGAAGCTGACAGAGATTATGCTGAAGGAAACCCGCCCGGAGATGCGAGGGAGTGCTGCGTGGGCGCTCGGACGTATCGGAGGTGAAGAAGCGCTTGCGGCGGTACAGCTGGCGCTGCAAGCGGAAGAAGACCATACGGTCCGGGAAATGCTTGAGCGCTCGCGGGACAGTCTCCTGCTAGCGCAGGAGGTTCAGAAGCAAGACTGAGACAATGGATGCTCCAATCCTCAGTAGCCGTTTCTGCTAGACACAGTTATTAGTATTTGCAGTGACCTGTTTCATTGTATTTACCAATTGCTGTCGAGTTGTTGAAATGCTATGATAGATTCGCGTGCCTATAGCGGGCATTGCAGACATTAGAGTAAGAGGTGGACTTTGGATGAATATTGCATTGCCTATTATTACGCTTGTCGTAGGTCTGATCGGCGGATTTTTCATCGGGGTATATTATCTGCGCAGACAAATGACAACGATGCAGAATGATCCGGAAATGCTGCAGAAGGTTGCCAAGCAGATGGGGTATAACTTGAATGGAAAGCAAATGCAGCGTGCCCAGCAGATGATGAAGAACGGTAACCCGCCGGGACGTATGCCAGCTGCTGGCAAAAGACAAGGCCGCAAAGGCAAGTAACCGGTCGCGGATATAGCCGAATTAGATACGGGTACGGAAGGGGGAGGCTTCATGGGGGGCACCAAAGATTACATGAATGACAAGGTTGCTGCAAACCGTGAGCAGATCGAGTACCACGTTGAGAAAATACTGGAGCTGATTGGCGAAGACACAGGCCGCGAAGGACTGCTGGAAACGCCGGCCAGAGTTACACGGATGTATGAGGAGATATTTGGCGGTTATTCGATTGATCCCCGTGAGGCGCTCGGTGTAACCTTCGATGAGTCTCATGAAGAATTGGTGATCGTAAAGGATATCGTCTACTATAGCCAGTGTGAGCATCATATGGCTCCGTTCTTCGGAAAAGTGCATATCGGGTATGTTCCGAGCGGACGGATTGCAGGGCTCAGCAAGCTGGCCCGCCTCGTGGAGGCTGTAAGCCGGCGCCTGCAGGTGCAGGAGCGCATTACGGCGCAGATTGCCGACATTATGACAGAGGTTCTGAATCCTCATGGGGTGATGGTCGTTGTGGAAGGAGAGCATCTCTGCATGTGTGCCCGCGGGGTCAAAAAGCCCGGCAGCAAGACGGTAACCATGTCAACACGGGGTACTTTCCGGGAGGACGCTGCCGCTCGGGCAGAATTTCTGGCTTTAATCAAGGAATAGAATACAGGGGAATACCCCGTTGCTTCATAAGATTAAGAGCCCTTCCATCACTGTGAAGTGACGAAAGGGCTCTATTTCTATGCCTGGGAGAATGAGACTGCTCTCCTTAGTAGGGCTGCCAGACAAGCTTGCGGGCGGCTGTGAACCTTTCGGATACATAAGGCCAATTCACAACCTTCCACCAGTCTTTGATATATTCGGCACGGTTATTCTGATGCTTGAGATAATAAGCGTGCTCCCATACATCTAGGGCTAGCAGAGGAACCACATCCCATTGGGAGAGATTCTGGTGTTTCTCCGCTGTCAGAATTTCCAGCCTGCGGCTGCGCGGACTCCAGACCAGGATGGCCCAGCCTCCGCCTTCAACCTTATTCCCTGCTTCTGTGAACTGCTCCTTGAAGGCATCGTAGCTGCCGAAGCCATGTTCTATGGCGTCCAGCAAGGTCCCGGTCGGTCGGCCTCCGCCTTGCGGAGACATGATGTTCCAGAAGATCGTATGCAGGTAATGGCCGGCACCGTTGAAGGCAAGCTCGCGCTCCCAATGCTTCACTAGATCGTAATCCTTGGTTTTTCGGGCTTCAGACAGTTTATTCTCTGCCTTATTAAGCCCGTCTACATAGCTTTGATGATGTTTGTCATGATGGATTCTCATGGTTTTTTCGTCGATATACGGCTCCAGCGCGTTATAGGCATAGGGAAGAGGCGGCAGGGTGTGGCCCCCTACCGGAACAGAACCCGTTTCCCGGTTCTCGGAAATTGGCAGAGTCAGAGGTGACTTCCGCTTAAGTGCATCCAGAGTATTCACGAAATACTCTGATTCCCGGATGATATGAGGCAGAACGGTTCCGGCCAGCGGCTGATCTTTCACAGCGGTGCTTCCCTCCATTAAGGCATACAGCTGCCGGATTAATTCCCGGGATTGGGAACGCGCCACCTGGAGAAGCGGTTCAGTTCCGGCAGCCAGTTCTGCCGGACTGTAGCCTGCAGCAGACTCGAGCAACTGACGCGCCGCATGTCCGGTGGACTCCAAGACCACGGCCCATTCATCCAGCAGCTGCACATACGGCTTCTCAAGATGAGGGACAATCGCCTTGATGACCGCCATGTGCTCCTGCTCTTGTTTTTTCCAGAAAATAATTTCTTCAAGAATCTGTGCGGGCAGCTGCGGCCCGTATAACCCTACCATTGCATGCAGTCCTCCCATCCTAAGTCTTCAACAGTTCATTCTATGTATGGGGTCAGCGGCTTAGTATGTTTCTCTCCAAAAAAATAGCGTGCAAGGATGTAATACTAACATCCTTGCACACTACAATTGCGAAGCAGGCGGGTTGAATTCCAGGCTGGGTATTATTTGATGGCGGAAAGCGTCTGCTTGTTCTGCTCAGCCTTAGCCAACTGAACATTGCCCAGAAAAGCGGACACACGCCGCAGATACTCACGAGGGTGTTCACGGAACAGCAGCTCATGGTGGCTGTCTTGCACAATCCAGGAATCGGAGTAAGGGTTGCTTTGGTTCGCTGCAAGTTCTTCAGCAATCGGATAAGGCGCTTTGTCATCATTGGTGCCGTGCAGGAAGAGTGTAGGGAACGGGTAATCCTCTGCTTTGACCTTGGAATATGGAATCTGGTTCAATCCTGTACCGTTCAGCACTGGAAAGAGCAGCTCCATTATCTCCAGGGAGGGTTGGCGCGGGAGGTTGATATTCTGCTTGATGTTATGGTACAGCGTATCCGGTTCAAGCAGGAAAGTGCTGTCCAGAATCATGGCATCGACATCCTTGGTGACAAGCCCTGCCTGAAGGGCGGTGCCTGCCCCCATCGAGAAGCCCCAGACAACGATTTCTTTGGCTCCATGCTCCTTGGCGTACTTTATAGCTCCGAGGAGCTGCTGCGATTCTTTTTTGCCTCCGGTGGCGATATCCTTGTTGGTCTTGGAGGCGAAGCCGTAATCGAACATGATCACATTGAAGTTCAGGCTGTGGGCATAGTGGGCAAGATCGTACATGGGTACCCAGGTCTCCTCGCGGTTAGCGCCATAACCGTGGCTGAACACGATAGTCTTGGCTGAGCCTATAGACGGGATGTACCAACCCTGCATCATGCGGCTGCCATCCAGCGCCGGAAAGGTGATGTCCTCATAACTCAACCCCTTGGCTACTTGAGGCGTGGAATAGAGCGGAGCCACTGTTGGATTGGACAGTACCCAGGCGATATAGCCATGCAGTGCGATGAAGCAAAAGACAAAAAAGAAAAACACCGACAAGAGCAAAGAAACTATAATATGTTTAACGCGAATCATCCGCAATGAAAGCTTAGGTGATGTACCTGGTTTGTGCTCACCTGGCATTCGGGAGACCGGCGTGCCGGTATGCGTGGTTGCTAAGTCCATAAGGTCCCCTCCTATAATGGTCCATAATTAGCAAGTTGTGTTGTGGTATAGAAACATAACCTTTTAAAATAAAAAAATAAAGTGTGAACGTTAGAAATATGGCTTTTCATTCTCTGTTACAGGCTATATAATTCATATATTTAATCGTATGATGATGGCCTTACAAAGTCAATGAATTCGCCGCTTTTGTAATCTAACTGTAAAGTGCCGCCCAGTCTTTTCCGCTCACTGAAACTGCTGGACTTACCCGGGGCATATGCTCTAAGATAGAATGGATATCTTAAATAATGTAACCGGGTTTCATTTAGTGAAACAGTTGAAAGGGAGATTGTTGTGGAGGACCGAAAACTGACTGTACGTGCGGTAGAACGTGCACTGGATATATTGCTGTGCTTCACTCAGGAAAGTGAGCTGAGCCTGACGGAAATCGCCTCCAAAATCAGCCTGCACAAAAGCACAGTGCATCGGCTACTGACTACGCTTGAGGAGAAGGGGTTTCTTCTGCGCATGGAAGCCACGGAGAAGTACCGCCTGGGGATCCGCATCTGGGAGTTGTCCACACATCTGCCCACGCTGGATGAACCGGCTGCACTGCTGCTTCCAGCCATGGAGAAGCTGCGTGACTCATTGGGAGAGACGGTCAGCCTGTATCTGCGCGACGATCTGGAACGTGTACGCATTCAGGCTGTTCAGAGCAGGCAGGCGATCCGCCGGGTCGCACAGATTGGGGCCAGACTCCCGCTCTCGGTTGGTGCGTCGAGCAAGGTGCTTGCCGCCTACGCTCCGCCTGAGGTGCAGTCCCGCCTGCTGGCTGATCCGAATTGGCCGGAGGCTGTAGATAGGAGCGTGTATTTGGAGCAACTGAATGAAATTTCACAACGGGGCTATGCAACAAGCTTCGAGGAACGGGAGCCGGGTGCGGCAGCGGTAGCGGTTCCTATAACCGGAAGGGCAGGCAATGTAGTCGCTGCCCTCTCGCTGTCAGGACCCGTCAGCCGCCTTTCCCGTGAGACGCTGGAGCAATATGCCGTGATTCTGGCGGAGAAAGCTGCAGAAATGGGTCTGATGATGGGTTAATACCTTTGAATTCCGTTATATAGTCGATTTAGGGGGTAATTAGTAAGTGGAGGCAATTTTGAAGTCATTAGCTGTAGGAAATTGTGGTTAAATCCGGGGCATGGGGTGATAGGATGGTAACGGTAGTACCTGATTCATTAATAGAGGAGATGGAGCAGCTCCAGGAAACATTCAACATGGTTACTGGGCAGGCTATCGTGCTGACGGATCAAGAGGGGAATGTCTTCACACGTCCGGCAGTATCAGGAATGTTTTATGAGATAATATTGACCTCACTTCAGGATATAGACAGCCCTTTCAAGCCGACTATTCGTAAATTGGGCCCTTTGTCGCATCCTGTGGTTCTGGAGCAATGGATCCCCGGATTGAAATATAACATCATTCCATTGTTTCCAGGTTATGGACAGGTCTATTATTTATGGTGGGGCATCTATATGGAAGAGGGCAGCAAAGCGCTGGTAATGCCTGCTTTTGAAGCAAAAATGAAGAATCATCCAGTATATGACCATTTGTCTAAGGCGCTGCTTGCCCTGCCTGAGCTAAGCCGGGAGCGTGTTGATGAAGTGCGGGAAAAGATCACTGTGCTTGGACGTGTCCTTAGCAAGTTGTTGGCCAATTACGCGGGAGCTTCTGCCAAGCATGGTTTCGGAGATATGATCCCAGGGCTCTTAACAAATCTGGAGAAGGGTTATCTCAAGATTGAGGAGGTGCTGCAGCAACTAGCGGCTACTCCTTCGGCCGGGGATTTGTATGCTTTTGCCAAAGAGAATGAAGCTGGAGAGTTTCAGGTGAAGTATGCCGCTGGCAAAGGAGCGGGTATGTTAATGAATGCCGCTTTCCAGCAAGGTGACGGATTCCTGGGACAGGCAGCCCTAGGTAGGGAGCCAAGGCACTGGAGAACGAGCGCAATGGACCCGAGATCCCTGTTCTTCACACAGCGAGGACTTCCTCAACCAGAATATTTATCCTGTTATCCGGTCACGATCTATGGTGGCAGAAGAGCGCTTTTGCTGACGGTTGGCTTCGGTAAAAGTGAACATATAGAGAACTATGATCCTCAGGAACAGTGCGTAGCCTCATTGCTGGGGATTTCCGACAGAGGCCAGAATCTGGTGCAGCGGGAAGAACTGCGGAAAGAAGGAACCCAGGTTCTCAAAGAAGCGGTGCGGCTGTTGCCGCTGGCGGCATCCTATAAGGAACTTGGCGACAAATTGATGGATACCGTAATGAGCATGCCTTTTTCGCCATCGTCTGTTTTTGTCTTTTTTCAGAACCCGCAAGCCGATCAGAGTACATATTATGCCAGGGGCTGGGGGCAGGAGGAAGAATCCCTTTATGTGATGGAACTTGAGAAGCGATATTCTTCCCAATCCTTTGTCATCGCATCAATCACTACTGAGACCCCAGGCGGACAATTTTTGCTGGAATGCCCGTTAATCGCAGAAAATATATACAAAGGGATGTTGTCTGTCGGATTCCGCCAGCGGAATGATGTACAGGAATGGCGGACTTTCGTAGAGTGTTTTGCTACGCTGGCTATAACGGTCATCCGTCTTCTGGAGAAGGACAGTAGATATGCTAAACATGCGGAGACTTTTTTGAACAATCTCCTCCACCATCTGCAGAACAGTAATCCGGTACTGCAGCGCATGTCGCTGGATGCCTCGAATCTGGCTTATGATTTTGCCCGTTACGCAGGACTGTCGGAGAGCGAGTCCGAGCGGTTGAAGCGTACTTGTATACTGGCGCCTTTTCCGCTGGAGGTGCTGGAAGAGTATGATTACTACACTGAAGAAGTTTTGCTGCTGAATCAGGTGGATCAATTGTCAGCCTTTTATTTTGAGATAGAGAAACCCGTTCTGTCCTTTGAAGCCCAGCTGCTGGCGCTTGTGCTGCATCATACAGGCCAACAGGAGCAGTCAGAGACGCTGAAAGACAACAATGGGAAATGGATCGATTCTTCAAGATTTCATATGGACTTTAATCCGAAGGCTGTAATGGATGCCGAGCCGCGGGTGGCGTTTCAGTCTTTCTTGCTCAGCAGGGCCGGGGAACAGCGCAACAATAATCAACCAGTCTCGCCCGTTAAACTCCTAAATAATACAGCCCTTAAGTCACCGAAGGAAGAGTGGGGAATCTCGCCCCGTGAAGAAGAGGTGCTAGAGCTGATCATCCTTGGCAAGACGAATAAGGATATAGCTGCGGCGTTGTTCATTAGTGAACATACCGTTAAGAACCATTTGAGCCGTATCTTTGATAAAATGAACGTAACTGACCGCTCGCAGATTATTGCCCTTGTCTATAATAGAATTCTGAACTCGGAGCGGATTGAGATTTAGGGCTTGAAGTTTCCCTCCAACCGGGTGTGCCTATTCAAAATATAAACAGCCTCCAATCCTCCCGCAGGGAGAGATTGGAGGCTGTTTGTGATAGAAAAAGACCGGCAGCCTAGGGATACAGGCTGCCGGTCTTCTATGAACGGTCTATTCCACCGGAAGCGCGGAATCTGAAGCTGCGGCATCGGCCAGCATCTGGCGGAGCACGGTCTGCAGAATCCCGCCATTGCGGTAGTAGTCAATGTCTACAGTGCTATCGAGACGGGCAATGACCGGGAACTCGAACTGGGTGCCGTCTTCACGGGTAGCCGTGACGGTCAATTCTTGACCAGGCGTTACATCGTTGCCGAGTCCGGTAATATTGAAGGTCTCACGTCCGGTGAGCCCCATGCTGCTCCAGCCATGGCCCTCCTGGAACTGCAGCGGCAGCACGCCCATGCCGACAAGATTGCTGCGGTGAATCCGCTCGAAGCTCTCGGCGATGACGGCTTTGACGCCCAGCAGGAGTGTGCCCTTGGCCGCCCAGTCGCGGGAGCTGCCGGTACCGTATTCCTTACCTGCGATGACGATCAGGTTCTGTCCTGCGGACTGATATAGCATGGACGCATCATAGATCGACATCACTTCTTCGCTCGGCAGGAAGGTGGTCACTCCGCCTTCCGTTCCCGGAGCAACTGCGTTGCGGATACGGATATTTGCGAATGTGCCGCGCATCATCACTTCATGGTTCCCGCGGCGCGAGCCGTAGGAGTTGAAGTCAGCACGTTCCACGCCATGGCTCCGCAGATATTCACCGGCAGGACCGGAGTTGGAAATATTACCTGCAGGTGAGATATGGTCAGTGGTTACAGAATCGCCAAGCAGTGCAAGCACGCGGGCATTGCGGATATTCTCGATATCGCCGACACCGTCTGCCAAATGCTCAAAGAATGGCGGGTTCTGGATGTACGTGGAGTTGTCGTCCCATTCATACAGTTCGCCTTCCGGTACCGGAATCGAATTCCAGCGTTCATTCGCCGTGAATACATTCTCGTATTTGCGGCGGAACATTTCCGGACTCAGGGAGAGGCCGATGGCTTCGCGGATTTCGGCGGACGTTGGCCAGATATCAGCCAGGAAGACCGGCTCGCCTTGAGGATCATAACCCAGCGGCTCGGTTTTCAGATCAATGTTGACCGTGCCTGCCAGTGCATAGGCTACCACAAGCGGAGGGGAGGCCAGATAATTGGCTTTGACCTGGGCATGCACGCGGCCTTCAAAGTTCCGGTTACCGGATATAACGGCAGCAACCGTCATGTCATGGTCTGCGATGGCCTGGCTGACTTCATCCGGCAACGGGCCGGAGTTACCGATACAGGTGGCGCAGCCGTAACCGGCCAGATAGAAGCCCAGTGCTTCCAGCGGCTTCAGCAGATCAGCCTTTTCCAGGTATTCGGTAACAACCAGCGAACCTGGCGTAAGGCTGCTTTTTACATAGCCCGGTTTGGTCAATCCGCGTTCTACCGCTTTCTTGGCAAGCAGGCCTGCTCCCAGCATTACACTCGGGTTGGAGGTGTTGGTACAGCTTGTAATGGCTGCGATCACAACTGCTCCTGTGCTTAGCTTGCTGCTCGTGCCGTTCTTGTGCTGCACTTCGACTACTTCGTTTATTTTCTCGTCACTGAGGCCATAGCCACCTTTGTCGACCGGAGTGCGGATAATACCTTCGAAGTTTTCTTTCATATGTGTGAGCTCAACACGGTCCTGCGGACGTTTCGGTCCGGCAAGACTTGGAACCACAGAAGCAAGGTCTAACTCAATGGTGTCGCTGAACTGCGGATCTGGAGTGCCTGCGGTACGGAACATACCTTGAGCCTTGTAATAATCTCCAACCAGCTCTACAAGCTCATCCGGACGGCCGGTGCTGCGCAGGTAGGCCAGCGTCTCATCGTCCACAGGGAAGAAACCGATGGTTGCGCCATATTCCGGTGCCATATTGGCTACCGTTGCGCGGTCCGCCAGGCTGATGTTGGCCAGGCCCGGTCCATAGAATTCAACGAATTTGCCGACTACGCCTTTTTTGCGCAGCATTTGGGTGACGGTCAGCGCCAGATCGGTTGCCGTAGCTCCTTCTACCAGACTGCCGGTAAGCTTGAAGCCCACTACATCCGGTGTCACAAAATAAAGCGGCTGACCCAGCATGCCGGCTTCTGCCTCGATGCCGCCTACACCCCAGCCTACAACGCCGAGACCATTGATCATCGTTGTATGGGAGTCGGTGCCAACCAGGGAATCCGGGTAGACGAAGGTTTCACCGTCCACAGTCTTAGTGGTTGCCACAGAAGCCAGATACTCCAAGTTAACTTGATGAACAATACCTGTTGCCGGTGGAACCGCACGGAAGTTGTTGAAGGCTGTCTGCGCCCAGCGCAGGAACCGGTAGCGCTCCTCATTGCGTTCGAATTCTACATTCATATTGTATTCAAGCGCGTCTGCGGTGCCAAAGGCATCGACCATAACTGAGTGGTCAATGACCAGGTCAACCGGTACGAGCGGATTGATCTTTTTCGGGTCACCGCCGGCTTTCTTAACGGTATCGCGCATAGCGGCCAGATCGACAACCACCGGTACGCCGGTGAAATCCTGTAGTACGATCCGGGCAGGAATGAAGGGGATTTCCTTGTTGCGGTCGATACCGCCAGACCAATCCGCCAACTGCTTCACATGTTCTTCTGTAATCGCCCGTCCGTCATATTGGCGGACAGCGGCCTCCAGCAATACTTTGATGGAAAACGGCAGAGAAGAGATGTTCCCTGCACCTTGTTCTTCCAGGGAGTTAAGATGATAGTAGCGATAGCTTTTGCCGCCTGACTCCAGGGTACGGGCCAGCGAAAAATGGTCCTTGCTTGGCATATATGCGCCTCCTTGTTTCATCTGGTGAAACTACATTTCAATATTTCGTGTACCTTAAGTATAACGGTTACAAAGGGGCGAGTAAAGTTTTTTTTGCCGCAGAAACGCCCAGATTGTTCAATGGGATGTGAGGTTTGGCACCTGGGGAATAAAGGGATTGCTGTAACAAAAACCTCTATCTATTAAGGAGATATTCTAAAGTGTTTCTTCTTTTTGCTATCTGTATAGCTGCGAGGTTTTCCTCATATACATAGAACAGCAGCCAAACAGGGGTGAAGGGCGGGGAATAGAATGGAACAGCAGTGGAAAAAAAGTCTCTACGTATACGTAGATCAAGTGAATAAGGGCCGTGTGGCGCCGGGAGCTGATCAGCAGCGCAGAAGTGCTGTCAAGGACCCGCGGTTCCTCGTGGAGCAGGGCGAGCGTTCCCGCCGTCTGGCGCAGTGGTACCAGCGGCGAGGCATTACTCCGCTTCGTTCCGAGACAGGCGTCCGTACATTGCGGACCGTTCGGCAGAACCCGTTCGAGGTGGTCGCAGATGTAGCGCTGCATAGTGCGCTCTACTACGAGAAGGGGGGTATCACCCACCGAGAGGATGTCATTGAATCGGAGCGTCTGACTTTTGTGCACGAGGGGGATAACTGGGAAATTACGTCTGTGGAACGCAGCGTACCGGAGCGGAAATCAGCACGCAAAGTAGTTGAGGCAGAACCTCTGCTCCGGCTGTCCAAATGGGGCGAGGTGCTCCCCGTTCCGCAGCCGTCACAGCCGCTGCTTAATAATCGTATTCTCCGCAGCATTACCACCGGTAAAGAAGTGCGCTACCGCCGGGAGGAGGCAGCAGCATATGCTGACCGGTGGTGGAAGGACGGCAATCCGGAGTTCGAGGTATTTGATGTGGATTGCACCAATTATGTGTCCCAATGTCTCTTTGCAGGGGGGGCGCCTATCAACTATACTGGTAAAAGAGAAACGGGTTGGTGGTATAAAGGCTACAATGGCGCACAGGAATGGTGGAGCTTCAGCTGGGCTGTATCGGATAGTCTGCAGCGCTATTTAAGCGCAGGCCGAAGCAGCGGACTACGGGCTGAAGCGGTGGAACGGGCGGATCAGTTGATGCTTGGGGATGTCATCCAGTACGATTGGGACGGCAACGGCCATTATCAGCACAGCACGATTGTTACTGCTTTTGATGCAGCGGGACAGCCGCTGGTGAATGCACGAACTGTCAGCAGCAAGCACCGCTTTTGGGATTATCGTGATTCCTACGCATGGACTGACAGAACGGCATACCGTTTTTTTCATATTAATGACTACTTATAATTCAGAAAGAGGTTAGGGCATGAGTGATGCAAAATTAACCGTAGGACTGGTGTACGGCGGCAAATCCGGGGAGCATGAGGTATCGCTGCAGACGGCGTTTGCGGTTATGAACGCTTTTGACTACGCTAAATATGAGATTATTCCTTTTTACATTTCGAAGAAGGGGCTCTGGAAGGTTGGTACTGTACTGGACGCTCCTTTTGGTAATATAGAGCAACTGAAGCTGGGTGGTGAAGCCGGTGATATGGGCACGGCACTAACTGCAGTATTTAGCGGCCTGACCGGCGGAGACCAGGTGATAGATGTAATGTTCCCGCTGCTGCATGGTACTAACGGGGAAGACGGAACGATTCAAGGTTTGTTCGAAATGGCTAATATCCCGTATATCGGCGCTGGCGTACTGGCATCATCCGCAGGTATGGACAAAGTCGTAATGAAGAAGCTGTTCGGGGAAGCCGGGCTGGATCAGTGTGAGTACTGCTATTTCAATATCAGTTCCTGGAAACGCAAAAGTCATGAGCTGATCGTTGGCCTGGAGGATAAGCTGGGGTATCCGGTATTCGTCAAGCCGGCCAATCTGGGCTCCAGTGTGGGCATATCCAAAGCCGTCGACAAGGAAAGCCTGATCAAGGCAGTTGAGCTTGCCTTCCGTTACGATACGAAGGTCATTATTGAAGAATTCGTTGATGCGCGCGAGGTTGAGGTCAGTGTGCTTGGCAATGAGGAGCCTGAAGCTTCGGTTCCGGGTGAAATCGTCTCTTCTGGTGAATATTATGATTATGCGGCCAAATATACCGACGGCAAATCGCAGATGATGATTCCGGCACCAGTGGACCCTGAGGTTGCAGACCGCCTGCGGGAAGCGGCCATTCAGGCCTTCCGGGCCATTGAAGGCAGTGGTATAACCCGGGCCGACTTTTTCCTGCGCAAGTCAGACGGGAAAATTCTCATCAATGAAGTGAACACGATGCCCGGATTCACGCCGTTCAGTATGTATCCGCTGCTGTGGCGTGAGACAGGGTTATCCTATCAGGCGCTGCTGGACCGGATGATCGAACTGGCACTTGAGCGATATCAATTCAAACAGAATCTGAAGTACGACAACGAATAACATTTTGCGAGCGGCGGGATCATTCCGGCCGGGAAGGAGAGAGGAACCATGGGATTTCAATCCGAATTCAATTCCGTCTGCAAGTTTAAGAATGAGCAGGAGCTGTATGAACTGCTGGAATACGGCCGCACCAAAATGGTAAAGCAGGGCTTCCGCGTGTATCCGACCGGCCAGAAGGTCATCGCCTATACACCTGAGAACGTGGCTGTGGCCATCGTCAAAATTTCGGCGTCCATCGCAGAAATCAATTTTCAGGGCAATGAGGTTACCGCGGTGGAGATGGATCTGGTGCGAAAGCTGAATGAAGAAGAATCACGGGTGCAGACTGCACTGGCGTATGAGATGTTTTTTGGAGAAGAAGGATGATTGTCCGGTTTGGCTATGTAGCCATGTCCACTGTCATTCCAGACTGCTCTCCTTCCAAGACTATGACGATGGCAAGCTTCAACAAGCTGAATGACCGTGAGGCCGGACTTCGGCGGCTGGAGGCTATCACCCGCGGGAACCTCCATAATACACTGCGTCTGCTGAAACATAATGTTGGCTCGGAGATCCGGGTATACCGCCTGACCTCCAAACTGATTCCGCTGGCCACACATCCGGATATGCAGGACTGGGATCCTTTTGCCGCCCTCGCTCCTGACTTTGCCGAAGTAGGTAACTATGTAAAAAAACACGGACTGCGTGTTTCTTTTCACCCTGACCACTTTACAGTTCTGAGCACTCCGCGGCCCGAGGTGCTGGCAAGCTCTATCCGTGATCTGCAGCATCATGTGGATATGCTGAATGCCATGGGCCTTCCCGCAACCGCAAAGAATAATATTCATATCGGCGGTGCTTACGGGAACAAGCCCGTGGCGGCTTCACGCTTTGTAGAACACTTTGCGCAATTGCCGCCGGCCATTCAGGAACGGATAACACTGGAGAATGATGACAAGACATTCACCGCGCCGGAGACTCTTGAAGTCAGCCGGAGGCTGGGCCTGCCGATGGTTCTCGATATCCATCATCAGTGGGTGAATAACGAAGGTGAGCTTCCCTGGGAGCTATGGCCGGAGATCTTGAAGACCTGGCAGACCCCCCTTGCGCTGAAGGACACGCTCCCGGGCGAAGGGCTTCCCCCGAAGATTCATGTCTCCAGCCCGCGCAGCCCCTCGGATCCTAGAAGCCATGCCGAGGGTGTCGAGCCCGCACCGCTTTTGGCTTTTCTTAAGCGAATCGCAGCGGACACCCCTGCCGTGGATGCGATGATAGAAGCGAAAGCCAAGGACGGGGCGCTATTTGGTCTGATGGAAGCCATGAAGGAGCTCGCTGAAGCGGGAAACGGAATTACGGTATTAGATGGAGCCAGCGTGAATATTGAACCCTAAACCCCGGATAAGCCGGCATTAGTGGCAGGATACGGGCCAAGGTATGACTTGATAAGTCTCCTGAAATAGGGTACGTTGAATGAAACTTTAGCAAAAGCCAGGCCAGCGCCCAGAACATCTGGCCTGGCCGAATGGCGGATGCAAGTCTGACTCCTAAGAGCGCACCTTGTCTTTACATATGAGAACGATTATGTTCAAGAAAGCGGAGTGAAGCTATGAATTCTACAAATCCAGATAACCGGAATGACCGCGAGCCTTACGTTGTTACGAGTAAGGGGCATACGGCCGCAGCCATCAATGCCGCTGCCAAAGCGGGGGAATGGATCAAGAACAGACAGGGTACTGTGAAGGAACTGGGCAGCAAGACTTCGGCCCAGGATCTGGTTACAGAAGTTGACAAAGGCGTGGAGCAGATGATACGCCGGCTGATCCTGACCCATTATCCCGACCATGCCATTCTCGGGGAAGAAAGCGTTCAGCCTGGGGCAGATGCTTTGACCGCTGCCCTTGAAGAAGGGCGGAAGCATGAGTATCTATGGATTGTTGATCCCATTGACGGGACGACTAACTTTGTACACGGCTTTCCTTTTTATTGCGTCTCCATAGCCTTGGTGGTTAAGGGCGAGCTGACCGTGGGGGTTATCTATGACCCCATCCGGGACGAAATGTTCGTCGCCGAGAAGGGGAAAGGCGCATATATGCACGGGATTCCTACCTCGGTTTCCGCTGAAGCGGACCCAGGAAGCAGTCTGATAGCGATGGGCTTCCCTCCTGACCGTATCTTTGCCCAGCCTGCCAACATGGCCGGACTGCAGCAGATTCTGCCGCAGATCCGCGGCGTACGTGCCGGCGGTTCTGCTGCTCTGCACCTGGCGTATGTGGCTGCCGGACGGGTGGACGGTTATTGGGAAGTCGGCCTAAGTCCGTGGGACTGTGCTGCTGGCGTGCTGCTGGTACTGGAGTCCGGCGGCAAAGTGACGGATACGCTGGGCAATCCCTATGACATTAGTACCCGTCATGTGGTAGCGAGTAACGGACGAATCCATGATTTTCTGTTAGGTTCGCTGGAAGAAGCTAAGGCAACAGGATATACGAAGTAGGAGGCGGCGGGAAGCATGAGCGAGAAGGACGATCTGGAGCGCAAGCTGAGTGAGCTGCTGGTGGATGGCGAGTTGGAAGAGATAGACCGGGCCGCCAAGGAAATCCGTCAGATCTCACCCAAGTATGAGATTCGTATTCAGACCAGACTGGATCCGATTGTGGAAGAAACGCTGCGTTACCGCAAATTCGGCCATGAGCTGGATGACAGATATGATAAATATCTGAAGCGTACGGATAAGAACAACGCCGCCAAAGATGCCGGCGAAACGAAGTGATAATAGATTCAGACCAGAGCAGTTTCCGAATATCCGGAAGCTGCTCTTTTGCATAGGCGGGCTGGATGATAGAATGGAATTATACCAATTTGGGAGGGATACGATGCTGAGCGCATGGAAAAAAATGTACGTAGCTGGCACGAGCGGCCTGCTGCTGCTCACGTTATTAGTCAGTGCGGGAGCGGGCACTGCTAATGCAGCTGAAGCTGCAGCAGTAACACAAGGTTCAGAGCCGGATGTTTTTAGCATCGTAGCTTTGGGGGATTCCATTACAGCCGGTTATGAGCCGGGAATGACCGATCCGAATATGAAGCCTTACGGCTATGCGGAAAGACTGCTGGAGCAAGGCTGGTATCACGGCAGAAGTGCTCTAAGCAACTATGGTATCCTGGGACTTACCACTACGGGATTACTGAATTATACTGCAGCCATTAAGAACGGGGCCGTTACAACTGCAGACGGGATTCAGCCGGGACTTCCGGATCCGCGGATTCAACAATTTGCTGCACTTACCCCTCAGATCAGAACAGAGCTTGGCGAGGCAGATCTGATCACGCTGACGATCGGCGGCAATGATGTCAGCAGCCTGCTGGTAACGGCCAAGGATCTAACAGAAGAGGCATTCAAGACCCAATTAGACCAGCTACTGGCAAGCTACAGCAGCAATGTTAAGACAGCACTTGAGAATATCCGGACGGTTAATCCTCAGGCTACCATACTGTTAGCCGATCAGTATCAGCCCGCACCCAAGATTGCTGTGAGCAGCTCCTACCTGAAGCTGATGAGTGCTGCCCAGCAGTTCACTGCGACAGCAGATAGCGTGGCAGCCAGCTTGAACCAGCCGGATGCTCCAGTAAAAGTGGCTCATGTAGCGGAGAAGTTTGCAGGTGTGGAAGCTTCACTGACTCATATCATTGGTGCGGGGGCGGCAGATTTTCATCCTACCCAGCTGGGGTATGAGACGATTGCCCGGGTCTTCGCCGAAGCCTATTGGGGAGAGTATCGTACGCCATCCGTCCCTGCTTGGACAGCTGCATCGGCACCTATGGCGATTGTGGTGAAGGGAGTGGAGCTGAATACGCCGAATAAGCCCATTCTGAAGAATGGACAGAACTTCCTGGCGCTGAAGGACATTCTCAACGCGGTAGGCGCCACCGGCAAATGGGACAATAAAACCCGGAGTGCGACTATTGTATACGGCGGAAGAACCGTTGTAATTACCATAGGCTCTAAGACGATCAAGGTGAATGGTACAGCGGTAGCTATTGATACGCCGGCGTTTCTGCAAAAAAACGGTAAAGAGGATAAAACCTATCTGCCGCTTGCCGCACTCGCCACCGGCCTTGGCTTTGATGTGAATTACAGCAGCAAGCTGCGGACGGCTTTCATAAATCCATAAAAGCGCATTAACCAGAAAATATAAATTCAGCCCGTACGGCATAAAAGGTGGATGAATGTTGTTGTCTAGTGCTAAATATAATGCCGAGTATATGATTACCATGGATGATATTCTGCGGGAGGGGGAGCCCGTGCTGCGCACGGTAGCGGAACCTGTGCAGCTGCCCTTGCAGGCCGAGGATCGGGAGGCACTGCAGTGCATGATGCAGTTTTTGAAGAACAGCCAGGATCCTGTGATATCTGCCAAATATAAGCTGCGTTCAGGTGTCGGGTTGTCGGCCAACCAGATCGGACTGCTGAAGCGGATGTTCGTAATGTATCTGAGGGATGATAAGGGCAATATGGTGGAGCAGGCCTGGGTAAATCCCAAGATCATCAGCCATTCAGTCGCGATGGTCTATCTGCCGGAGAGCGAAGGCTGCCTGTCCGTTGACCGCCCGGTGCATGGCTTTGTGCCGAGATACGACTCTGTGAAGCTAAAGGGATATGATATGAGCGGCAAGGAAGTCGTAATGAGATTCAGGGGCTACCAGGCCATTGTAGTTCAGCATGAAATTGATCATTTGGACGGGATTATGTTCTACGACCGGATCAATGAGGAGAATCCGTTCAAGCTTCCCCAAGGCGTGAACATCCGCAGTCTTTACGATCAGAAGAGTAACAGATAAGTATGTTTAAGCCGCTTTCCTACGGGAGAGTGGTTTTTTTATGTGTCCGCGGATTAGATTTATCTCAAATATGGAAAAATATGCTATGATTGTAGAGGTATTGAGACTATAGCAACAAGCAGAATGAGATGGGAAAAGGGAGTTTATATGGACAGAAACACTGACATGCTTACCATTATTTTCACCATACTGGCGCTCGTGATTATCGCAGTGTTCCTGTACAGGATCCGAAACGGCACATTCAAAAAGCATCTCACGGCGGAGGCAGCTATTGTTGTCAGCTATTTCATTGTCTCAGCAGTAGCATTTGATATGGCTTTTCTCCTACGGCTGGCAATAACCTTATCCATTGCGGGAGTGTTTATGTACGGCCGCAGGAAGAGGGATTGAAGCGGCAGGACTCAAATTCAGAATTCGCAAAAAAACAGACCCACTGCGCAGTGGGTCTGTTTGTATTGAAGAAGCCTCAGTGCAGCTGAGGCTGTTGCCTGCAAGAATTGTATTATTTCTCCGCCGCCATAGCCTGGAATGAAGCGTCTGCCGCTTCCAGTGTAGCGTCAATATCGGCATCGGTATGCGCCGTGGTCAGGAACCAGGCTTCATACTTGGAAGGAGCCAGGTTGATGCCTCGGTTCAGCATGTGGCGGAAGAAGCTGGCGAACAGCTCGCCGTCTGTATCCTGTGCTTCATCGTAATTAGTTATGGGATGGCTGCAGAAATGAGTAGAGAATGCGCCGCGGATCCGGTTGATGGTCAGCGGGATGCCGTGGCGGTCAGCGGATACCTGAAGCCCTTCGGTCAGGCGGATTGCCAGCCGTTCCATCTCGTCATATACGCCTTCTGCCGCGAGTACCTCCAGGCAGGCAATACCTGCGGAGATGGAAGCCGGATTGCCTGCCATGGTTCCTGCCTGGTAGGCCGGACCGAGCGGGGCAACCTGCTCCATGATATGCTTGCGGCCGCCGTAAGCGCCGATCGGGAGGCCGCCTCCGATGATTTTGCCCAGAGCGGTCAGGTCGGGGATGATATCCTCATGATTAGCGAGTCCGGCATAGGTTTGGGTAGAACCGTAATGGAACCGGAAACCAGTGATAACTTCGTCGTAAATCACGAGTGAGCCATTGTCGTGAGCCTGCTTGCATAGCCCTTCGAGGAAGCCCGGCTGCGGCATAACCATGCCGAAATTGCCGACAATCGGTTCGACCATGACTGCTGCAACATCCTTGCCCCATTTGTCCAGGGCCTCACGCAGTGCGTCCAGATCATTGAAGGGAACAGTAATGACCTCTTGGGCGATGCTTGCAGGGACTCCGGCACTGTCTGGAATACCCAGGGTGGATGGACCCGAACCCGCGGCTACCAGAACAAGATCGGAATGGCCGTGGTAACAGCCGGCGAATTTGATAATCTTACTGCGCTTGGTGTACGCACGGGCTACACGGATTGTGGTCATGACGGCCTCAGTGCCGGAGTTGACGAAGCGGACTTTATCCATCGAAGGGATAGCTTCTTTGAGCATTTTGGCCAGCTTGATCTCGAGTTGAGTTGGTGTTCCGTACAACAACCCGTTTTCAGCAGCTTTTGTAATAGCCGCTGTAATATGGGGATGGGCATGCCCGGTAATAATCGGTCCGTAGGCGGCCAGATAATCTATGTATTCATTGCCGTCCTCATCCCAGAACTTGGAGCCGCCGGCACGTTTCATGAAGACGGGGGCGCCGCCACCCACGGCTTTGAAGGAACGGGAGGGACTGTTGACGCCTCCGACAATATGCTGCAGGGCTTCCTCATACAAATGTTCAGATGTGGTACGATTCATGGTTAATCATCCTTTCAATAGTAGTGGCACATGGGAAAGGGCGAACCGCCGGATAGATCCGCTGTTCGCCCGCCCTAATGCCAAGCATAGGTTTACTTACGAAATATTACGCTGACATGGAGTGCTTTATTTGCTCCCGGCGCTTGCAGAAGGGCTGCTGTCCGGTGAAGCAGACGGCGATGGAGAAGGCTCAGGACCAGCCAGTGTGTCTTGAACGAACTGCTTCAGCTCATCTTCGCTGCTGATGCCGATTACTGCAGAACCGCCGCGGGTTGTTTCTTCGGTGAGCAGTTCCATCGGAGGGATTTGCTCACTGCCGCCCATGGAGCTCTTATAGCCCACGGTGGCCAGCTTCCACATATCATTCACATCCAGGTTAGTATCAATGAAAGGGGTAACCTGGGATAGGATATTGGGAAGATTAATAATGGAAGTGGTGCTGATCACTTTGTCGGCAACAGCCTTCAGGAAGCCGCGCTGGCGTTCCGTACGGGTGAAGTCCGAGGTAGCATCGTGCCGGAAACGCACATATTGCAGCGCCATGCTGCCGTCGAGATGCTGGAAGCCCTTTTTGAGATCAATATCGTATTCCGGCCCGTCGGCCGCGGTCTTGTAGACCATGTCCTTCTCGACCTCGTAATCGATCCCGCCGACGGCATCCACGAGTTTGATGAAGCCCTGGAAGTCGGTATAGACATAATATTGAATCGGGATGCCCAGCAGGTCGCTGACCGTCTGCATCGCCGTGTTGGGTCCATGGGTAATCGCTGTGTTGATACGTTCTTTGCCATGCTCAGGGATAGAAACATAAGTATCACGGAGGATAGAGAACACATAAAACTTCTTCTTGACCGGGTCAAGCGAAGCGACCAGCATCGTATCGGAGCGTGGAACTTCACCCTTCTTCACTCCACGTGCATCGACACCCATAAGCAGGATGTTGACCGGCTCTGTACCTTCCCATTGAGGAGGTTGAACTACTTCAGCCGAAGGAGAGGGGATTGCTGCAAACGGTGAATCTTCACCGGTCTTATGCAGATTGTCCATTTGATTGTAGATCTCGGCAAAATAATAAACTGCCCCGCCAATAATCAGGAGAAGTATGATTGCCAGAGTCCAGAGCAGGGGTTTCTTTTTTGACTTACCGGCTTTTGCGTGCCGTTTCTTTCTTGGTGGCATTTCGTTCTTCCTTTCGCATTCACATTCTCTACATTATAATTTCTTTTAGGTATACAAGCAATTTCGGAATATCCATCCATATAATTAAGGAGTGAAACTTAAAATGAACGAACTAAAGGTTGGACAAGAAGTGCCGGACTTTACTCTTCCCGCTTCAACAGGACAGAACATCAGCCTAAGGAATTACCGGGGAAGCAAGGTAGTGCTGTACTTTTATCCGAAAAATATGACGCCCGCCTGTACCCAGGAGGCCTGCGAATTCCGTGATGCCGAGGACCCGATTGCCCGGGGGAATGCTATTCTGCTGGGGATTAGTCCGGACAGTCTGGCTTCCCACGCGAAGTTTGCTGCGAAGAACAGCTTACCCTTTCCGCTGCTTTCCGATGAGGAACATACCGTGAGCCAATTATTCGGAGTGTGGCAGCTCAAGAAGCTGTACGGCAAAGAATTCATGGGTATTGTTCGCTCCACCTTTCTCATTGATGAGCAGGGTATCCTGGTCAAAGAATGGAGGAAAGTCCGGGTCAAAGGACATGTTGAAGCGGTATTGGGAGAAATCATGAATAAATAAGTATGCTGGTAGTTAATTGTAAATGTCTGTAACATTTCTAACAGCTTCTATAAGGCGCTCTCATGATATAGTTGCCTCATATTACTTCAAATTTGGAGCAAGGCATGGTGATGATGCATGATGATGCTGCGCATTGGGCTGGACGTCGGATCAACTACGGCCAAATTGGTTGTTATGGAACGTGATGCGATTATATATGAGGATTATGTGAGACATTTTAGCGATATAAAAAAAGCCGCGCTTTCCCTCCTGTCGGATGTTCGGGACAGGTTCCCGGATCGCGAGGCAGCACTTACTGTAAGCGGTTCCTCGGGTTTGTCTCTATCAAAGCTGGGTGAAATTCCTTTCGTTCAGGAGGTCATTGCCTGCACGAAGGCGATCAGCGAGCTGATCCCGCAGTGCGATACAGCGATTGAGCTTGGCGGAGAGGACGCTAAGATCATCTATCTCAGCGGCGGTATTGAGCAGCGGATGAACACGGCCTGTGCGGGCGGCACGGGGGCGTTCATTGATCAGATGGCTTCCCTGCTGCAGACAGACCCGGCGGGCCTGAATATCCTGGCCGAGCAGCATGAGCGGATCTATCCGATCGCATCGCGCTGCGGTGTATTTGCCAAAAGCGATGTGCAGCCGCTGCTTAATGAAGGCGCCCGCCGCGAGGATGTGGCGGCTTCTATTTTTCAGAGCATCGTCAACCAGACGATCAGCGGCCTGGCCTGTGGCCGTCCGATCCGCGGACGGGTAGCCTTCCTGGGCGGACCGCTGACCTTCCTGCCAGCGCTGCGGCAACGTTTTGCAGAGACACTCAGCCTGAACGAAGGAGATGTGCTGTTCCCGGAGCGTTCACAGTATTTTGTCGCTATCGGTGCAGCCCTGTCGCAGAACGATCCGCTGGTTCTGCCGCTGTCCGGTTGGCTGGCCCGGCTGGAAGCCGTGGACTTCTCAGCAGACCGTGCAGAGGATGCCAAGCTGCAGCCGCTGTTTGCGGCGCCGGAAGATCTGGCGCAGTTCCGTCTTCGTCATGGCCGGGCGGCAGCCCCGCGCTCTGAACTGGATACATATCGAGGACCTTGCTATCTTGGTATTGATGCGGGGTCTACCACAACCAAGCTGGTGATCACCGGCTCGGCGGATGAAATTCTCTATACCTTTTATGGAAGCAACAAAGGCAATCCCCTGCAGTCTGTCAGCGACGCCCTGAAGGAGATTTACCGGATACTTCCGGAGGGCTGTCATATTGCCGGTGCCTATGCAACGGGTTATGGTGAAGGTCTGGTCAAGGCGGCGCTTCGGACAGATGGCGGTGAAGTGGAGACGGTAGCCCACTACAAGGCAGCTTCCAAGTTTATGCCGGAGGTAGATTTCATTCTCGATATCGGCGGACAGGATATGAAGTGTATCAAGATCCGCGGAGGCGCTATCGACAGCCTCATGCTGAACGAAGCTTGCTCCGCAGGCTGCGGCTCTTTCCTGGAGAGCTTTGCATCCGCCCTGGAGCTGGGCATCGGTGAATTCGCTGCAGCCGCATTGGAATCCAGGGAGCCGGTCAACCTGGGCTCACGCTGCACGGTCTTTATGAACTCCAAAGTGAAGCAGGTGCAGAAGGAGGGGGCCTCTCTCGCCGATCTATCGGCAGGACTTGCGTATTCCGTGATCAAGAATGCGCTGCAAAAGGTAATCAAAATCCGCAACCCCGAGGATCTGGGACGCAATATCATCGTGCAGGGCGGTACCTTTTATAATGAGGCGGTGCTTCGGGCATTTGAACTTCTCACTGGAAGAACAGTGGTCAGACCGGATATTGCCGGTGTAATGGGCGCCTATGGCTGTGCGCTGATTGCCAGAGAACATGCCGGACTTGACGGATTCAGTACTCTTCTGGGACCGGAGGAGCTGGAAGCCTTCAAATATGAAGTGTCACCGGGACGCTGCGGACGCTGTGCCAATAACTGCGCACTGACAATCAGCCGCTTCCCCGACAAGAGCTTCCATGTGACAGGCAACCGCTGTGAGCGCGGGGCCGGAGGCAAGAAAGAGAAGAACAATCTGCCTAACCTGATGCAATATAAATATGAACGGTTTTTTGATTATGAAGGACTGCCTGAGGAGCAGGCGCAGCGGGGGACGGTCGGCATTCCGCGGACCATGAACATGTTCGAGAACTATCCGTTCTGGCATACCTTTTTTACCAAGCTGCGCTACCGGACTGTGCTGTCCCCGAAGTCCAGTAAGAAGCTCTATGAGAGCGGAATGGATACCATCCCTTCGGAATCCATCTGCTATCCGGCGAAGATGGCTCATGGACATGTACAGAGCCTGCTGGGTAAGGGTGTGGATTTCATCTTTTATCCGGCCGTCGTGTATGAGAAGAAGGAAGATGATGCGGCGCAGAACCATTTTAACTGTCCTGTGGTGGCCTCGTATCCTGAAGTGATCCGCAACAACATGGATGGGTTGAAAGAGAGAGGTATACCGCTTGTAAGCCCGTTTCTGACCTTCGACGATATCCCGGCGCTGACACGGGTTCTGGTGAAGACTTTTATAGATATCCCCAAAGAAGAAGTTGCCGCTGCTGTGCAGGCAGGACTTGCTGAAGCTGACCGCGCCAAAGATGATCTGCGGAACAAAGGCGAAGAAACGCTTGAATTCCTCACGCATAGCGATACCAAGGGGATTCTGCTCTGCGGGCATCCCTATCATGCAGACCCTGAGATCAATCATGGCATCGCCGAGATGATTACGGGAATGGGGCTGGCTGTGCTGACCGAGGATTCGATCTGCCATCTGGACAGAAGTGAAGGAGAGGTAGGGGTAGTCAACCAGTGGACTTATCATGCCCGGATGTACCGTGCGGCCCGTCTGGCCGCCAGCAGGAACGATCTGGAGCTTGTACAGTTGACCTCCTTCGGCTGCGGCATTGATGCCATTACCTGTGATGCAGTTCAGGAAATTATGGAGCAGAGCAACAAGGTATACACTTTGATCAAAATAGATGAGATCAGCAATCTGGGTGCCGCACGTATCCGTCTGCGTTCACTCCTCGCAGCCATGCGCGAACGGGAGAGGGGCGATGTTCAGCCTCAGCTTCTGTATAAGACTCAGGCCAACATACCGTTTACGAAGGAAATGAAAGAGACCTATACCATTCTGGCCCCGCAAATGTCACCGATTCATTTCGAACTGTTCGAACGTGTCTTCCGTGACGCCGGATACCGGCTCAAAATTCTGGAGAGCACCGGACCGAAGGAGACAGAGGAAGGTCTCAGATATGTTAATAATGATGCCTGCTATCCGGCAATAGTCACTATTGGACAGATGCTGTCGGCGCTGAAGAGCGGAGACTATGATCCGGACCGGACCGCTGTAATTATGTCACAGACCGGGGGAGGCTGCCGGGCAACCAATTATATTTCACTGCTGCGCAAGGCACTGAAGGATTCCGGTCTGGGCCAGATTCCGGTAATTTCGCTGAATGCCTCCGGAATGGAGAACCAGCCGGGCTTCCGAATTAGCCTGAAGCTGGCGAACCGTCTGATTGCAGCCGCGTGCTATGGCGACCTGATGATGCGTCTGCTGCACCGCTTCAGACCGTATGAGGTGATTCCGGGAAGTGCACAGGCCTTGTTCCGCAAAGGGATGGACCGCTGCAAGTCAAGCCTGTCAACCTTTTCGTTCCGGGAATACAAGCGCCTGACCCGGGAGATTGTGGCTGAATTCAGCCAGCTCCCCGTGATTAAAGCCGTTAAGCCGCGAGTGGGAATCGTGGGCGAAATCCTAATCAAATTCCATCCCGATGCCAACAACCACATCATTGAGATGATTGAAGCTGAGGGTGGCGAAGCGGTCATGCCGGATTTCCTGGATTTCATTTTCTATTGCGTCTACAATCCCATTTACAAAGCCGAGCAGTTTGGCAAAAGCAAAAAGCTGGGCTACATTAACCCGATGCTGATCTCCTATCTGGAAATTTACCGTAAACCGGTTAAGGTGGCGCTGGAAGCGGCCGGGCTGGCAAAAGGGCGTGAGAATATTTACGGCCTGGCCGAAAAGGCCAGCCGCCTGGTGTCTGTGGGCAACCAAATGGGAGAGGGCTGGTTCCTGACTGCGGAAATGATGGATCTGCTGGATAATGGGGTGAATAATATTGCTTGTATCCAGCCTTTCGCCTGTCTGCCGAATCATATTACCGGACGGGGAATGATTAAGGGGCTGAAGGATCTATATCCTGGGGCCAACATTGCTGCTATTGATTATGATGCGGGTGTCAGTGTCGTGAACCAGGCGAACCGGATCAAGCTTATGATGTCAATCGCCAGCGGGCTGGAGAGCAGTGCTCCCCGCACTACGGCCAAGGTGAAAACAAGCAGCAAAGTTAAGCCAGTAATGGTAGGCAGCATTAGAAGCGATCTATAATAAGTTGGATAATTACAAAGAGTGCACCCTTAGCAAGATGGGTGCACTCTTTGTTTATTTGGGATGCCAGGTTCAATGAGCTTAGTATTCCAGTTACTTTTGCAGCTTCAGCTTGACCCGCATGGCTTTATTCAAATGAACGAAGTTATGCCTGGTAGCAGGCATAAGCACCAGGCCCGCAACGGTCTTACTCCCCCAGTAATCTATCAGCCACTGTTCCGATTCTATCACGGCGCCTTCTCCGGAAATTCTGCTAATCTGCGCGGGACCGGGCTTTGACCGGAACTGCCCTGGCTGTAGGGCAGCAATGATTGACCTAGTCCGGGCAGCTACAGCCTGACGGTATACCATAAGAGCCTCAATATTGATTGCCTTACTGAAATCGGCGATTTCCTCTGCGCTCATTCCGTTTCCGGAATGAATAAAAGGGATGTTAAGCTTGTCCGCAAAATGACCGGAATGAAGAATCTGCTCACCGTTGGCAGTTAGAATATTCATGGTGATGTCCTCAATACGGGCGCTATGCCAAATATGCCACACGATCGAATTGTTGCTGTTCGTCGTATGTACCGGATAACTGCGCATGGTTTGCTCACGGAGATCTTTCAGGAGTTCATCTTCATAAGTTGGCTGTTCCGGATTCGTGCTGTTCAAAGCATACAGGTAGGTATGCAACTCCAGGAAGAGTGCAACTGCATTAGCATGCTCCTCCGGCATTGTAATGATTTCAGTCAATTGCTTGTGTTTGGTACTCCAGATTTTCCGCGCTTCAAGATTCAAGGGGCTCACTTCTTTCGATGGAATATAGGCCGTTATTCAAAAGTATATATTAAATTCCTTAACTGGTCTTTTTTATAAATATAAGAATTTTATAAGTTGCACACTATAAATTATCCTTCTATTTCCCGCTGACCACAAAAACCAGCTAATACTTGTCAAGGATTTTGTATTGGAGATTAACGTCCATCTTGATATACTATTTTTAAGCAA